>DASQUN010000144.1:0-3731 GCA_035641275.1 Candidatus Udaeobacter sp.
TTCTAACGAGTTCGGATTGACGTTTGCCAGCCAGTCAGAACCGTCCGGAACCTCGTCCGGATCTTCCTTCGTGAAGAGATGATCGTACAACCGCACTTCGGCGCCGATCGCGTGAGTGGCTGATACCCAGTGAATCGTTGCTTTCACTTTACGGCTGCTTTGAGATGAGCCGCTCTTGGTATCACGATCGTAAGAACACCTTAGTTCCGTCACCGTGCCGGTACTGGGATCCTTGATGACTTTCTCGCATTTGATGATGTACGCGTACCTGAGTCGCACTTCGCGACCAGGCGACAATCGAAAAAATCCCTTCGGCGGCTCTTCCCGAAAGTCGTCTTGCTCGATGTAGAGCTCCCGGGAAAAGGAAACCTTTCGCGTTCCCATGGTTGGGTCTTCCGGATTGTTCACGGCCTCAAGCTCTTCGACCTGATTCTCGGGGTAGTTCTCGATCACAATTCTTAGAGGTCGCAGCACCGCCATCACGCGCGGCGCTCGTTTGTTGAGATCCTCTCTGAGGCAGTGTTCGAGCAACGCTATGTCGACCGTGCTATTGCGCTTTGCAACGCCAATGCGGTCACAAAAATTGCGAATCGCATCCGGCGTGTACCCGCGCCGTCGAAACCCGGCGAGTGTCGGCATTCTCGGATCGTCCCATCCGCTGATGTGACCTTGCTGCACGAGTTGCAAGAGCTTGCGTTTGCTTAGCGCTGTATAGGTCAGATTGAGACGGGCAAACTCGATCTGTTGAGGATGATGAATGTTCAACTGCTCAAGAAACCAATCGTAGAGCGGCCGATGATCTTCGAATTCTAACGTACAAATCGAATGCGTGATCCCCTCGATCGAATCCGACTGCCCGTGAGCAAAGTCATAGGTGGGATATATGCACCAGGTATGGCCTGTGCGGTGGTGCGTCGCATGAAGGATGCGATACATCACGGGGTCTCGCATATTGAGGTTCGGCGAGGCCATATCGATTTTCGCCCGGAGCGTTCGGCTACCGTCGGGAAATTCTCCCGCTTTCATCCGCTGCAACAAGTCTAAATTCTCTTCAATTGAGCGCTCCCTGTAAGGACTGTTCTTGCCCGGCTCGGTGAGCGTGCCACGGTATTCGCGAATTTGATCAGCATTGAGGTCGCAGACATAGGCTTTGCCGACTCTGATCAACTGAATCGCGAATTGATAAAGCTGCTCGAAATAGTCCGAGGCATAATATTCGCGATCGCTCCAGTCGAAGCCCAACCAGCGGACATCGGCCTTGATAGACTCTACGTATTCGACGTCTTCTTTACTCGGGTTAGTGTCGTCGAATCGGAGATTGCAAAGCCCGCCGAATTCACCGGCGAGACCGAAATTCAGGCAGATCGATTTCGCGTGACCGATATGCAAGTATCCATTCGGTTCCGGCGGAAAACGTGTGTGGACACGGCCCCCAGCTTTGTTTTGCCTTAGGTCCTCGACAATAATATTTCGGATAAAATGAGACGGCGTAGGCTCTATCGCTGCTGCTGAATCCCCGCCGGCTCGTCTGTTTAAAGTCTCAGCCACGACCCGTTCTCCTAAACCCATTAAAGATTAACAGCTTCGCGGCGCTTTGTCATACCCCAGTATGGCCGGAACCCTGCATCCAGGTCCATTAGCACGCGTTGACCGTTCTCTCACTCCTTGTTAGGTTGCAGGAGTGATTCAAGTTCGCACTCGTTTTGCGCCGAGCCCGTCGGGTTACCTGCATATAGGTGGCGCGCGCACAGCTTTGTTCAACTTCCTGTTTGCGCGTCATCATGGCGGCAAATTCATCCTGCGAATCGAGGACACGGACCGCGATAGATCCACTCCCGAGGCCATTAACACTATCTTGGATGCAATGAACTGGCTCGGCCTCGACTGGGACGAAGGCCCCTTTTACCAGACGGGACGGTATCCGATCTACAAAGACAAAATCCGAGAACTTCTCACCAGGGGTAAAGCGTATCCCTGCGTCTGTACTCCGCAAGAGTTGGAAGCGAAGCGTCAACTCGCGCAGAAAGAAAAGCGGAAGCCGATGTATGATGGCACCTGTAGGCCAGGAGAAGGCGTCATCCCGTCGCTGCCCCGCGATCAACCCTACACGATTCGATTCCGATCGCCGCATGAAGGTTCGACGACCGTGAACGACGCCGTTAAGGGCGACATTATTTTCGACAACCGAGAACTAGACGATTTGATCATAGCGCGTTCTGATGGCAACCCGACCTATAACTTCTGCGTCGTGGTAGACGATATTGATATGAGGATAACGCACATCATCCGCGGCGATGATCACCTGCCGAATACACCGCGACAAATGCAGCTGTATTTGGCTTTCGGACACGAGCCGCCGCGGTTTGCCCACGTCCCTCTCATCCTCGGCACGGACAAGGCTCGTTTGAGCAAGCGACACGGAGCCACTTCGGTGACCGCCTACCGAGACATGGGGTACTTCCCGGATGCCGTGGTGAACTATCTCGTCCGCCTCGCCTGGTCATACGGCGATCAAGAAATTTTCTCACGCGATGAGCTCATAGAAAAATTCACGCTGGAATACGTCGGAAAATCGGCTGGGGTTTTCAATCCCGAGAAGTTCCTGTGGGTCAATTTTCACTACCTGAAAACACGCCCGCTAGCGCAATTGGCAGACGATATTATCCCTTACATCCAGGCCAAAGGCTGGCCGGTACCGGAGGATAAAGCCTGGCTAGAAAAAATGCTCTCCACGCTACGAGAGCGATCGAAAACGTTAGTCGAGCTCGTGGATTCAGCCCGGTTCTTTCTTACCGATGACATTTTGATTGATGAAAAAGCCGCCGAAAAATTTCTAACGCCGCAGGTGGCCCTTCCCCTGACCAGACTGATGGAGGCATTGAGTAGGCTCGAAGACTTTAGGGAGACCGACGTCGAAAAAGCGTTTGCGGCAGTGCTGGAAGAATTCGCTTTGCCTATGGGAAAATTGGCCCAGCCGGTCCGTGTTGCGCTAACCGGCTCAACGGTCAGCCCCGGCATTCATGAGGTCATTGTCGTGCTCGGTAAAGAGCGGACGCTTCGACGTTTGAGCTCCGCATTGCAAAGGCTCCAACCGTGAAAGCACGTCTCCTAAATCTTGACTCTCCAGGGCAATTCTTTTAGGTTAAAAACTCCGCTAGCTTGAGGAGTCGGCTAATTGGTAAGCCACCTGACTCTGGATCAGGCGATTGTAGGTTCGAGTCCTACCTCCTCAGCCAAGGTCCCATCGTCTAGTGGTTAGGACACCGGCCTCTCACGTCGGTAACACGGGTTCGAATCCCGTTGGGACCACCATTGAATTTCCGCAGTTAGCACTTTCACCCGAAAAGGTTTCGTTAAGGGTTGCGGTTTGCTCCTCGTTTAGTTTGTTCTCGGTCTCTAAACGTAAGCGCGTAACAATACGTCGCCATTGTCCTAAATGTGCTTCCGTAGTTCTGTTGAATCATGGCGGTCCTGGTTTCGCACTGCCCTGCCGTCGATTCAAGAGTTTTCTGTAAGCTCATCGCATGGCATTGGTCTAGCGGCTCGCTGGACGTGATGGAAACGTACCTGGTCAGAACGAGATGGACAAAAATGTACAAAATGGTCCTTTTTTGTACTTTAATGTATTCTTTGGCGTTTGCCTCTACTTCAATATCCTCGTTTTTTGGGGTGGCACCGCTCTGGCGGATGGTGTTTTCAACGAGCGACCCGCCATCGGCGGTTTCAAACCA
>DASQUN010000145.1:0-6009 GCA_035641275.1 Candidatus Udaeobacter sp.
CTTCGACGAATTGACCGAAGTCAACCGGTTTCCCGATGTAGCTATTGGCGCCCAGCCGATAGCCGTTGATGAGGTCTTGTTCCTCTTTTGAAGACGTGAGAATGACAATGGGAAGAAGCTTTGTGCGCTCGTTAGCGCGCAGTCGTTTCAACACCTCTAGACCGTCTACTTTGGGTAGTTTTAGGTCGAGCAGGGTGATCGCCGGCATGACCGTCACGTCTCGGCCACCATAGGTCCCTGTGCCGAACAGATAATCGAGCGCCTCGGCGCCGTCACGGGCTATGACAACTTCGTTCCCGATCTTATTCTTCTTAAGCGCCCGCAGCGTCAACGCCTCGTCGTCGGCATTGTCTTCGACGAGCAAAATGACTTTGTCACCCATCAAAAGCTCTCTCTTTCTTCATCCAAGAACTCGATTCCCTAAATATCCTTGGCCTGACCCATGCGACCAAGTAATTCTCTGAAAGCTTCAAGGCTCTCGCTGCCTCTGACGGGTTGCAAATTTCCGCCACATGAGCCGAGCAAAGCCTATGCCGGTCAACAAACCAAAACACTCGACTATTTTAATTGGTTATGAGCAGGTGCGGAGAAATACCCATCGTCAGAAATGACAGGAATGGGCATAACCGTGGCAAAGTGGCTCTTTCGTGTCATTTATCTTTGAATTGGCAACAAGGCTGACAAATGGAGACCTCGTCAGAGACGAGGTGGATGGATGCACCTACGCCCGTTTGCCACCAGATAACAAAATCGAGGATAATGACTCCGGTCGAGAGGCTCCGATGGCAAAGCGAATCCTCATAGTCGAGGACAATGAAGATAACCGTTTTATTCTGGTCCAAATCCTGCGGTTTTCTGGATACGAAACGATAGAGGCAATAACCGGAATCGACGGAGTGGAACAGGCGCTTGGTGAAAAGCCCGATCTGATCTTTATGGACCTCGGACTTCCCCGCTTGGATGGCCTCGATGCAGCGCGAGCGATTCTGACAAATCCGATCACGGCGCAGATACCGATCATTGCCCACACAGCGTGGAACCCGGAGCAGTTCAAGGCTCAGGCGCTACAAGTAGGAATGGTCGACTACCTTCAAAAACCGGTTCCAATAACCTTATTGAAAGCGACGATTGAGAGATTTCTAAAGCTTAACTGACCGTCTCGCCCCGCGGTTCAACATCAGCTTTTTGGCGTAATACTTTTGCTAACAATTGTTCCGCGTCACCACCCACGTATTAGGCCGTGCAGGCGAAGCTGCGGTCGAGCTACAGCTCATGGATCATCCATGATCCATTGATCCAGGATCCACTGTCCATCACCAGATTTAGCATCGGCTTCTGAGATCGTGTCAGGCAGCGGTGAGCTTGAAAGGAGAGCTGCCATGCTTGGCGAATTTTACAAGGGCTATCACATCATGGGTTCAGGTGTGTATGCCGAAGAGCCCGCCGGCTGGACTCCTTCGGCGCTTAGATCAACAGCATAACCATCTGTTTGTGAGACTCGTAAAGCGAATTGAAGGTGTGAAAAAATTCCTCTTGGGTTCGCTCTTTGCCGGCGAGGATTTCGCGAAATGCTTTGATAGTGGCTTCCCGGTCTTCGATGATTTCCTGGTGCGAGAACGTCTGAGAGGTTGTGGGTTCTTCGAGGCTTCGTCTCTCAGGCAACAGTCCTACCCGAAAACCCGCTTATGAAAATATATGACAGATGCCAATCCGTTTACACACAAATTGGATTGACGAGGGACCGCATGATGATTACGCGCAGAAATCGATTGGCATGGGTCCTGCGTACCGGAAACAACATGCCGGCAAAAATTCTTTTGGTTGAAGATAACCTGTGGAACCTAGCTTGCCTCCTTCGTCAAGAAGGGCACGAAGTAGAAGAAGCGTCCAACGGAAATGGAGCTGTTCAACTTTTGGACGAGAATGAATTTGACCTTGTTCTGTCAGATGTAGTTATGCCAGGACCTAGCGGCTTTCATCTTTTACAACATGCGCGTTTGATTGCTCCCCGGACTCCAGTTCTTCTCATGTCGGGATTTTTCCTAGATCCCCGACAAATTCTCAAACAAGGGGCAACGGATTTTATAATGAAGCCGTTTGAGCTGAATGACTTGCTATCTAAGATCAAGCGAGCCCTGGAGTGTCAATGACAACTGGAGATAACCACTCGCTGTGTCAAGAATGGGTCGCAGGCAAATTCGCGTCAGCTTTCTGACAAGATATGATTCTCCTCGCCACCGAGCTCCGATCGCTTCCGAGCACGGTCAATGGGTCTGTGGCTTGTAGGCCGCCGCCCCGTCCTCTCAAGGATGGCTATTCCAACAGCCCCGACCTGAACGCCACCTTCACGTTCGTGTGCCCGCGCTCTCCATGACTCGGCCTCGATCGCTTCGTGGCTACTTACTTACGAACTCCTTCGTGATCCTTTTTGCGAGAAATGAAGTAACATCGGTAATCGCCAGCAAATTCTTTGTCGGTGCAATCCCCACACAGTATGAGCTTTTAGTGCGAGTTTTTACTACCTCGATTGCGAACGTAAGTGAATAGCGTCGGTGAGTAATCGTTTTGTTCGCTGGCATGTTACTTGCGCAGCAAACCCTCACTCTGTAAGGAGCAGTTAAATGAAAAGTATCGCGCTACTCTTATTCGCAGCCAGTCTCGTATTCGGTTGTTCGAAAGACCGGGCTGAAGATAATCAAGCCTCACAATCGCCCGCGGTCGAGCCGGACAATAGCGGCCGCAACGTGCGAGATCGTAATGATGCGACCAAAACAGCCGGCGATCAGTCCGAGAGTGAAGCGGATCGCACGATCACTCAGAACCTGCGAAAGGCTATTACGGACGACGATTCGCTTTCCACCAACGGGAAGAACGTCAAGGTCGTCACGATCGATGGGACCGTTACCTTACGTGGACCTGTCAAAAGCGAAAAGGAGAAAGCTGATATCGGAGCCAAAGCCAAACAGCTTGCGGGTGTGAAGAAGGTGGATAACCAATTGGAGATCGCAAACTAAAATCTAACGGAGAACCATATGTCAAAAGCAGTTTTTTGTCTGTGCGATACGGAAGGCCAGGCCGAACAGATCGTCGATAGTCTAAAGCAATTCGGTTTTTCCAACAGCGATATCTCAGTGCTATTTCCTGACAAATCAGGGACGAGGGATTTTGCGCACGAGCAGCACACTAAAGCTCCTGAAGGCGCGGCAACCGGAGCAGGCACTGGGGGAGCTTTAGGCGGAGTTTTGGGATGGCTGGTCGGTATCGGCTCTTTGGCTATTCCAGGCGTGGGGCCGTTTATTGCTGCCGGACCGATCGTGGCTGCGCTGGCGGGCGTAGGTGTGGGTGCCGCAGTGGGCGGGTTGTCCGGAGCCCTTATCGGCATGGGCATCCCGGAGTACGAGGCGAAACGCTACGAGGGAAAACTCAAAGAGGGCAATATTCTGATCTCGGTCCACTCGGAGAACAGTGACGAAAGGGATCGGGCGAAAGAGATTTTTGAAACGGCCGGGGCCCATGACATTTCCTATAGCGAGGAAGAAGGAGTTTCGGAGAAAGACGAATCCAGACCAGTGGAAGGATTTCGCCGCTCATAACAGCGACAGGGCACACCCAGGAGCGCCATGAGGCTTGTGAAAGACGTGCAAAAGAAGGAGGGATGGGTCCTGCTCGGTGTGCCATCCCTATTTGCTGATGGCGGCTGCACATAAGCGGGTAGTAGGAAGGGCATGTTCCAGTCAATCCAAAAATTTGAAGGAGGCTTAAAAATGGATGCGTTAGAACTTCTTAGGCAAGACCACGAAAGGGTGAAGGAGCTGTTCGAACAAGCAGAAGCAACCGAAGGCGGTGAAGAGCAGAAAGAAATCTTCAAACAGATCAAGAAGGAGTTAGAGACGCACGCGCGGATCGAGGAAAGTATCTTTTATCCGGCTATGGAGAAGCACGAAGAGCTAAAGGATATGGTGCTCGAAGCTATTGAGGAGCATAAGCAGGTCAAGACCCTTCTACACGAGATGGATGATCTGGTTACCGATAGCGAGGAGTTCGAGCCCAAGCTAAAGGTTCTAATGGAGAACGTTGAGCATCATGCTGAGGAGGAAGAAGAGGGCAACATGTTCCCAAAGATCCGGGAACTTTTGGACGATGCGGCTCTCGAACAGTTAGGCCAAGAGCTCGAATCGGCGAAAAGCAAAAAGAGTGAAGCTGCTTGATGGTAGCGTCGAGGTATTTGGCGCCATTTAGCGTGATAGTGCCTGTGGAAATGGTCGCGATAACATCGCGTCGGTCGCGGCCGTTTGGGCCTTGCAGACGCGAAGGAATCCTTTTCTCCTTGCGCAGGCGCTCTACCCTTTCTCTGCGACTGGCGGCTCTAAGCTCGTCGAGATCAAGATATCGTTCTTCCTCTAGACACGGCGCATAATCAGGATACTGCTGGCCGATAAGCGATTGAGATTTGTAGTCCGCGCGTTTTGGAAACTCTAAACGTTGACCAAGCTGCTTTTTTTATGATCTTTGTGTTAACTGAACAGACCTATGGATGGTCTTCAACGGCTTCACGAAACCATTATCGCTTGTCGCAAGTGTCCCCGGTTGGCGCGTTGGCGCGAGCAAGTGGCAAAAGATCCCCCGCTCCGGTACCGAGGCGAGCCCTACTGGGCCAAGCCATTGCCCGGTTTTGGCGATTCCAACGCGCGCTTGCTTATTGTTGGCCTAGCGCCGGCGGCGCACGGAGGAAATCGGACGGGCCGAATATTTACTGGCGACAAAAGCGGCGATTGGCTTTACGCCGCGCTTTACGACTTCGGTTTCGCCAACCAGCCGACTTCACAGCGGCGAGATGACGGCCTGCGGCTGAAAGATTCTTATGTTACCGCGGCTGTACGCTGCGCCCCGCCCGCCAACAAACCCACCCTGCAAGAGTTCCGGCGTTGCCGGCCCTACCTGGTTCAAGAGCTCCGACTGCTTAAACACGTTCGCGTCGTGATCGCTCTAGGCAAGATCGCCTTCGATTCTTTCTTGAAAGCTTACGAAGAGGCGGGGGGAACCGTCGTCAAACCTCGTCCATTGTTCGGCCACGGCCATTCGGTTCGACTATCACAGAATCTCACGCTCCTCTGTTCCTATCATCCGAGTCAGCAAAACACCTTCACCGGGAAACTGACGAAACCGATGTTTCAGGCGGTGTTTGCAAAAGCCAAAGGAGTTCTGAGCGCTGAGGAACAAGACAGAAGAAAGGAATAACAGATGGACAAGATTAGCCGGTTCGAGGACGTACGAAGGAGTTCGTAAGTAAGTGGGCACGAAGCGACCGAGGCCGAGTCATGGAGAGCGCGGGCACAGGAACGTGAAGGTGGCGTTCAGGTCGGGGCTGTTGGAATCGCCACCCTTGGAGAGGACGGGGCGGCGGCCTACAAGCCACAGACCCATTGACCGCGCTCGGAAGGGTTCGAGCCTCGGTCGAATAGCTGTCAGGTGTCCACATACGAATGAACTAACTCATTAATAATTGCTTGGCAGAGGGCGAGGGATTTAGCGCGGGTCATTTACCAGAGAGTAGACAAGGTGCATTCGCAAAGAATTTCGGTGTTTCGGGGCAAATCCACAGGGCGGCTGTATCCGTCATGTCCAATATCGCTGAGGGATTTGAGCGAGGCGGCCGGGGAGAATTCCACCGGTTCCTTTCAATGGCGAAAGCATCGTGTGCTGAACTGCGTTCGCAACTGTATGTAGCCTTTGATATTGATTACTTAGACCCACGAAAATTTAGAGAGCTATTGGCCCAAGCAGAAGAGGTAGGCAGAATCCGGGGCGGGCTTCGAGCGTCCATTCAAAGGCAAAAACAACTCAACCTCACCACACGTTGACTCAGTCCTCGGCACTCATCGCTCAGTTCTATCGCTTCGATTGCCGATGACTTACAAAGCATGCTACTTAAAAGCCGAGGTATGAATTCGAAAACCGAACGTAACTACCGGGACATCGAAGCGGAGCTGAAGAAGAGAGTCGAGGGCG
>DASQUN010000146.1:0-4049 GCA_035641275.1 Candidatus Udaeobacter sp.
GTCCTGGAACCAAAGTTCCTTTACAAAGTTAGGAGTCCGAGTCCGTCATTCGCCCGAAAATGGACCTCGGGGCAAGGCTTCCGGCCGTAGCCGATGGGTCTTTGCCTCAATGGCCACCCTGCCAACCCCGTTCGCTGCTTATTCCAAGGGTCCGGGCCTGACAGAACTTCTACGGCTCTACGTCTGCGGCCTCCAACCTCGCCCTTCGGTTCAGCTTTCGTCGTCAAGGATGATCGCAAATGATAATGAATATTCCCGCGGAAGCGGGAATCCGAAACCCCCACTGTTTCTCCCCCTTGCTAAGGGGGAGCTGTGAAAAATCCGTTCATGGTTCGAGAGCCTCGCCACGAACGGATGAGGCATATCAAAATTCGAATACTTAGCCGTTCGTCCTGAGCATGTCGAAGGGCGACGGCTAATTTTTTCAAAGTTTCGGGGAGACAAAGAGGGGGTCAATTCCGGGTCGCGCTACCTATCGCCAGCTTGCCCGGAATGACGATTGACTATGCAACCAACTTTCTGAGACACGACACTGACCTGTCGGAACAAAATAAGAGCGCCAAGGTCGGCGAACGGAACCCGCGGGCTTTCAGTCCCGCCCGAGTGAAATCAGGAAAATTCCTAAGACGACCAAAGCGGCGCCAGCTGCCTTGCGCCCCGTTACTTTCTCAATATGTCTGGCGATCAACGGAGTGAGAATCAAGACAAATACGGCGTAACTATTGATCAGCGGTGCGATGATTGAAACGCGTTCCATACTGAGCGCGACAAACATGAAAAGAAACGAGCCGCCCGTACAAATGCCCGAGCTCACGAACCAATGGATTACATTCCTGGTCGGCAGAAGGAATTTTTGTCGGTAAACATAGCGGTTGATCAAAAAGATCTCGACCGTTGAGGTGCCAGCCGCGATGCCCGCGGCCAAAACGGGCGAGGCATTTCCTCCCAAACCCCAGCGCACCGTCACATCCTTCATCGAGAACAAGACGGCTGCAAGAAATGGAAAAAGGAGTTCGATTTTTTTCCATGACCGCTGCGGCCCCTCCCAGGAAATAATCACGAGCCCGCCAACGATAGCGACGACACCGAAGAGCACTAACGGCCCAGGTCGTTCTCCCAAGATAAGCATCGCCAGGATCGTGGAAAACATGGGAGTGGTATTAACGATGGTGGAGGTGACCGCGCTACCCATGGCCTGGATGCCGCGGAAGGTCAGGACACGAGTCAGGCCGGGCACAAAGAGCCCGACCACCACAAAAACCAGATTCTCCGAGATGAAAATCGGCGCATGGGGATACAGGAGAACATGAAACAACAGTAAGAATACGGTATTCGCCACCAACGTCACCCAGGCACCCCAGGGCGTCGGCGCGATATATAACCCTCGCTGCGCAAGCAGACTGGCGGCCGCGAAGCAAACTGAGGCTAAGACACCGAAGGTGATGGCCAGCATGGGTGCGTGAGTCGTCTTTCTAAATTTTTTTCTTTAATGTACCTTAAGAACGAAAATCTTTCCCGATTCCATCGATGTCAGCGAAAAACATTTCCAGCATCCGCCGCAAGCTCGTCCGCTGGTACGACAAGGTGCGGAGAGATCTTCCATGGCGTCGGACGCGTGATCCCTATGCCATCTGGATCGCGGAAACGATGCTTCAGCAAACTCAAGTGACAACCGTAGTCCCTTATTACGAAAGGTTCCTCAAAGCCATTCCCGACGTTCATACTCTAGACCGCGCGCCTTTACGAAAGATCTTGACGCTCTGGTCGGGGCTCGGTTACTACCGACGCGCGGAGAATCTCAAGAAAAGCGCCCGGGTGTTGGTTCGCAGACACGCTGCGCGGCTCCCCGATGATTACGAAGCTCTGCTTTCGCTCCCGGGTGTAGGCGATTATACGGCGGGCGCCTTGATGAGCATCGCCTTTGCGAAACCCTATCCTGCGCTTGATGGCAATGCCCGGCGCGTGCTGGCACGAATTTTTGACCTGACGAAGGAAAAAGAACTCAGGGACGCCGCCAACAGGCTCGTCCCGGCATCCAGGCCCGGCTACTTCAATCAGGGATTGATGGAGCTTGGCGCAACCATTTGTACCCCCAAAGCGCCACGGTGCCCCGAATGCCCGTTGGTTTCGAGCTGCGCAGCACGGAGAGTCAAACGTTGGTTCAAGACATTCGGATCGACACAGCGCAAAACTAAAACCGTTGCCTGGCCGGTTGCGATTGTCCGGCGCAAGGGCAGGTTCCTGCTCCGCCGTCGTTCAGCCAACGGCATGCTCGCAGGCTTATGGGAGTTTCCAGGCGGTGAAAAAGCCCGACGCGAGAGCCTCTACGGTTCGCTCGGCCGTCATCTGCACGAACTTAATGGCATCTTAACCCGCCGCATCCAAATCGGTGAACTCCGTCACACTATCACTACGAGAAACATTCGCGCGCCGGTCTTTCTCTTTGACGTTCTTGGGAGCGCCAAGGCCCGCCTAGGTAGCTCGCAATGGCGCTGGCTAACTCCATCGGAGCTCGGTCACTACCCCGTATCGTCCATGACCCTTAAAGCGGCTAGGATTCTAGCATCACATGAGAAAAGTTCTCTTTAGAAGCCTGCTCTTAACTGCGGTGGTCGGCTCAATGTTTTATATCTATACGACGCTTCCGGACGTGAGCGCCTTGAAGAAGAAAAATCCCAAGAGCTCCGCGCTGATGGAATTACGCGATGCGGAATACAAACGAAGTAACATTCGAGTCGCGCGTCAGCAAATCTGGGTGCCGTACGGGGCGATTTCGGAGCACTTAAAAAGGTCAATTTTGATCAGCGAAGATGCCGCCTTCTTCAGTCACAAGGGCGTTGACATAAACGAGCTCACGGAAGCATTAAAACAGGATTGGGAGACCGGCAGCTTTAAGCGCGGCGGCAGTACGATTACTATGCAGCTCGCTAAAAACCTTTACCTAACTCCGTCCAAGAGTCCCTTGCGCAAAGTAAAGGAGATCATTATCGCTTGGCAGCTCGAACAGGCGCTTTCGAAAAGGCGGATTTTCGAAATCTATCTCAACATCGTCGAATGGGGTCGCAGTATCTACGGGGCCGAAGCCGCGTCCCGCTACTACTTCGGCAAGCCCGCCGCCGGCCTCGACCCGCTCGAAGCGGCTACGCTCGCCGCGCTCCTCCCCAGTCCTCGGAATTCCGGCGAAAACAGCCTGTTGTATAGAAGAAATCTCATTTTGAGCCGCTTGGCGAGCGTAGGCTATCTGAGCGCCGAAGAGTATGGTCGGGCAAAACAGATTCGCCTATTTCAACGGGTCCAAGAACAAGCTCCTTTTGTTTCGCGGCAAGATTAGCTGAAAACGGCTGCGAGATATCTTTTTCGTCTTTAGCCCCATCTGCTCTGAACCCTTTTCGTCTTTAAATCGTCTAATTATTATCAGCAGGTCCAGACTCTCCGGCGCTCGGGAACTTGGCAGAGAAAGAGGCTAGATGTACCGGGGACAGAGAAAGGAAGGCTAAAAGGGAATGGAAAACGGCACCAAGAAGCTCGAGACGACCCTTGGCGACCTCATCGCCGCTGCCAGCGAGGTCGCGTTTGAATATTCCGACAACGATAAGGAAGCTTACGAGCTGGCCAGGTTAGCGTTAATCGAAATCCTTAGAAAAGCCTCCCATCCTACCGATCTGACAGACGATTTTGACTGGCCATACGCTCGCAAGCAATACCTCAACTGACCCACTTCCACTCTAACGCGCATTTCAGGTGGGCAAGCCCACTTTTATCTCTCATGGCGAAATCTCCATAGGTCGTGCATCGGTCATTTCCCGAGCGGAGGACGGCTATTTTTGCCCACGATTTCGGTTCTGTGAAAGAGATTCGTGACCCCCGGGGAACTTTTGTTGGCCTCTGACGTTCTCGGACTGTGGGATCGCGATTGGAAACCAAATCGGCCAATATGTCATCTAATCGTCGGCGGAGTCTGTAATAAAACGACCCGACAACCACGGCTATTACTGAGGAGGACTATCGATGCTCATAAAGAAAGCGAGCGATATCAAGTCGTCAGAGGT
>DASQUN010000147.1:0-4648 GCA_035641275.1 Candidatus Udaeobacter sp.
TGGCCCGTGTCCGCCGATCCCAAAGCGCTCGATTCCGTTTCGCTGGGAAAGATGGCGCGGCCGAACCATATCGAGTTCGTGGAAAACGGCAGGGGCAAGGTCGTGTACGTGTCGCTGGCGCGGGTGGACGACGGCGGGCCAGGCGGCGTTGCCGCGAGCCAGATCGCCATCATCGACCGCTCGGCCGCGCCGGGCGGCCGCAAGGTCGTAGGGACGTTTTTCAGCCGGGGACGCGAAGCGCATGGCTTGTGGACCAATCCGGAAAATACCTTGCTCTACATCGCGCACGAGCAGGACGAAGTGCCCGACACGCCGAATGCCGGTCAAACCGTATGCACAGCATTTAATGTCCGCGATCCGTTCAAGCCGGAGTTCATCGCCCAGATCCCGCTGGGCGACTTGGCCGTGCCTTCGGGAAAGCTGCGCAACAAAAAGAGCATCAATCTCGTCTATGTGCGGCCCGGCGCCCGCAGCCAGACCGCTTAAGTGGAGCTACCGATGAATCGATTGATGGAAAACCTTGCCCTGGCATGCGCGCTCTTGGTTCAGGCGGCATGTTCTCACGCCGGCCACTCGGCAATGCACCTGTCCCATTCGGCAACGCCGGCTGCGGCTGAGGAGTTTTCGCGCGAGATGCATGCAGGCATGCATACGATGATGAAGCGGATGCACGACGCGGGCCACACCGGAAATCCCGACGTCGATTTCCTCGAGATGATGATTCCGCACCACGAAGGAGCGGTAGATATGGCGCGGCTGGAACTCGCGTACGGCAAAGACCCGCTGGCGCGCCGACTGGCGGAAGAGATTATCGCCTCGCAAACAGCCGAGATCGCGGCCATGAAGGAGCGCCTTACGGTCCTGCGCCGAGGCGAGGATCCGAATCCCGGCGGCTTCCCCGCGCTTCATGGCACGCGCGGAGTTGCGCCACAATAGATTTGGCGTTGGGTCGCTTCAGAATCCGGTCAAGCACCAGAAACGTGCAGCACCGAAGCCGTCTCATTCAGCCGATCACATACGGCCTCGACATTGTTGCGGGAACGAGAGTCACTTGCCTGATTCTTTTGCTGTCTTTTGTAGTGGAAGAGGGCTTTGCCCATTTGCCCTGATGAGCTCGCAAGCGATCAGCCGCATGGAATGGTTGCTAAACGGATTGATCGACGGCTCGGCTCCCCTTCGAAAGCACATTGCATGGCGTCGTCTATGTGGTCGATCGAAACGCTGGACAGCGGCAGCATATTGGCGAGAGATATTTTGATACTTCCGGAATTCCGAATCTGGAAGTCCGGCGCACGAGCGGGACAACGCCCTGGCAAAAAGGCTGAGGTACCTAAAATAGTTGAACGACGGTGCCAGTCCAGAAAAGACTCCCGACCACTTTCCGTGGGGCCAACAGCTGGACGTTTCGAGAATTCTCGAAACGTGGAAGTTCCGCCAGGAACGTGAGGCACGGCAGTTTTCCTGCTGTTTTATCGGACACGATCACACTAGATCTTTTCCCGGCACGAGCACGATAGTTTTCGACCCACGATCACGACCTTCATCCTTTATCCTTTTGCCCTTATCCTCTCGTAACGCCCAGCGGCTCTTCTCCGCTTGAGATCTCATTTTGATGTTTTGAGAATTCTCAAAACGTGAAAGTGTGCCTTGACAGGAAAAGGCGGCTCGTCGTAGATGGGCCGGAATGGAGGAGAAGCGCTACCGGGAATCGCGTCTGTGCCGGCTGCTGGGCAATCCCGTCATCTACCAATTGATTCTACTCCTCGATGCCGGCGGGCCGTTAGAGCTTGGGAAAGAAAGCTGAAGGATGAAAACGGGAAAATGAATTTGGGGCAGGCGATGAAAATGACAGCGAAAGGAGAAAGAGATGAGAGCTGAAAACGGAAGAATCAAGGGAGATTTGAAGGAGCGGACGAAGGAGTTCGCGTTGAATATCATTGGCCTCTATTCTCAGTTACCGAAAAGGAGAGAGGCCCAAGTTCTCGGTGATCAATTGCTGAGGTCTGGAACCTCCGTGGGAGCGCACTTCCGGGAGGCACAACGAGCCAAGTCCAATCCGGATTTTATTAACAAGATAGAGGGAGGAATGCAGGAACTTGAGGAGACAGCGTATTGGCTGGAACTGCTGGAAGGGTCGAGACTTAGCGCGCGAGAGCAACTAGAGCCTCTGAAGAGTGAGGCAGACCAATTAATGGCGATTTTCGTCACGATTGTACGAAAGACTAAGGCCGGATTGGCGCAGAACCGGCAAAAATGAAAGCTGAATCATGAAAACGGAAATGCGGCGCGGGGTTGTTCTGTTTTCATCTTTCATAATTCATCCCTGTTCTCGAGGGTTCGCCATTTTCTGCTTTCATTTTTCATAATTCATCCTTTATTTCCCCGGTAAGCGCAGCGTTGGAGATTTGGACGGGCCGCGCACGGATTGAAATGGGCCTCTTGAGTCGTCGATCGGGTGCGTAGTACACTTGTGTATGACGCGGGAGGAATGTGCTTATGCCTTTGAGTGTTCGGTTGGACGCGAAAACGGAGTCATTGATCGGGCGGCTGGCGCGTAAGAGACGCCAGACTAAGTCCGAAGTGATTCGAGACGCTATCGGCGCGCTCGCCAAGCAAGAAGAGAAAGGCGCCGGAAAGAAGCGGCCTTACGATTTAGTCGCCCATCTGGTCGGATGCGTTAAAGGCGGCCCGCGCGATCTTTCGGTGAATAGCGGTGAGAAGTTCCGCCAAATGCTTGTTGAGCGTGGCCGTAAGCGCCGATGATCCTCGTCGATACCGGGCCGCTGGTTGCCTTGATCCATGAAGACGACAACGAGCACCAGACTTGCAAAGAAGCTTTTCTGAGACTTAGCGAACGTCTCGGAACCGTTTGGCCTGTTCTGACCGAAGCGATGTATCTTTTGAGCTTCTCATGGGAAGCCCAGAGTGCTCTCTGGGAAATGATCGAGGCGGGAGCCGTCGAGATATTGCCAGTAGGGAGCGATGATGTCCCCCGCATGAGAGAATTGATGCGCAAATACCGTGACCAGCCGATGGATCTGGCGGATGCGGCTTTGGTGCGCGTCGCGGAGCGGGAGCGACTGCGTCGGATCTTTACTCTCGATCGACGTGATTTCCAAATTTATCGACCCTCGCGCCTCGGCCGTTTTGCGATTCTTCCGTCCCGGTAAGCTGGCTTGGAAATCGAGTTCGAATCGGCGGAGAAAGCATCGAACTATGCCTAAGATTGAACTAAAGAAAGCGTCGGAACCGTTATCAAAATACGTCCAGAAAGCCAGGAAAAGATCCGGTTATCGTGGTTAACCGTGGCAAGCCCTTTGCGGCAGTCGGGCGATCAGAAACGCGGATCATGAGACGGTATGCTCAGCACAAACCGCAAATTCCTAGCGATCATTGAGCGTTCTCGGTCCCGTGCGAAAAAAGAAGGTAGGGTGCCCTCCAAAGAACTCCGCTGTCGGCTTGGACTAAAAAAGTAGTGCGATGTCATCCTGTGGCATATTTGGCTGAGGTATTGAGGCATGGTTAAGCGACTTAGCGAAGAGGAATTAAGACAGCAGGCAGTCCGAGTATTGAGCGACAGTTTGGGTCCGGTGGACGCTTTGCGTTTCCTTGCACTGGTTTCTCGTGAGCCTTCGATTGCCAGCAGTGGCGGAAAGAGTACTTTTCGAAGTACGACCTGGATCAATTATTGGACGAAGTTCGAGACCATCACGGACGAAAGAGCTCCTAGCAACCCGCAGAGTCTAGGCGTCTGTCATTTCGACGTTTCGAGAATTCCCGAAACGTGGAAGTTCCGCCCACGCCGCAATCATCCCGGAGTTGCCAGCCACGGTCACGGCGGATCACGTGCACGGTTCTAACCTGGTAGTTTCACGTGGTCCTGACATAGGGCCACAGGTTTTGTTTCTTGCCCTGGCGGTATCAACCGTGATACCGGAATGTGGGCCGAAAGAAGCGCGGGGGTTACATTTTTGAGACGTATTCAGGCGATCACCGACTTATCACGTACATATCTATCGCGGCGATGAGTTTATCGGCCGATTCGATATCGAGGACCAAATTGCCATGGACGGTGATCTTTCGAGCCAGGTCTTAAAGTATCTAGAAGAACTCGGATACAAGAAATCTTCGAAAGGATAACTATGGTAAGAACTGCGGCAATAAGAGCCACCGAAAATTCATTGGCACCGGAGTTTGGACGAAAGATTCGCGACGCTCGTTATTCGGTTGGCGAGGATCGCTTCATCGTTACATTTCACAGCGGCAAAGAATACAGCTTTCCAAGGTCATCCCTGGAGATTGATGACGGCAGCGAACTCGTGAATATCCAACTAGACCGTAGGCGGGTTTTCTTTCGGGTGACACAAGCGTCGGGCAACCGCTACGAAATTCCCTGGGATCGAGTGCTCCACGAAGCTGAGCCGAAGTACCTTTATTTTCGTGGACGTACGGCTCGACCAAAAAAAGCCCGTGAGGTAGGGGCCGCTATTCGAAAGGCACGCGAGGCAAGGGGGGTTACACAGGAGACACTTGCAAGCGCGGTCGGAATGATGCGCAGTAATATCTCGCGAATCGAGGCGGCAAAACATCGCCCGACGCTTGAGACTATAGAAAGAATCGCCAAAGCACTCAAAGTCTCGCTTGCCGA
>DASQUN010000148.1:0-5537 GCA_035641275.1 Candidatus Udaeobacter sp.
GAAAAACTCTATCGCGAAGCCTTAGACTTTCCTGGCGTTGTCGGCCTTTCCATTGCCACGCGGCCGGATTGTGTCCCTGACGAGGTTCTCGATCTCATCAGCGATGTCTCGCGTCACACTTACCTTTGGCTCGAACTCGGCCTCGAGTCGATGCATGACCGGACGCTTCAATGGGTTAATCGAGGACACGGAGTGCGGGAATATATCGACGCGGTTGAAAGATGCAAACGCCGGGGCCTCCGACTTTGCACACATCTCATACTCGGCTTTCCCGGAGAAACCCGCGCGGATATGCTTCAGACGCCCACCTTGCTCAACCAATTGGAAATCGATGGTGTTAAACTGCATAATCTCCACGTTATTAAGAACACGGCTCTTGACAAGTTTTATGGTGCGGGGCAATTCACGATTTTCAGCCGATCCGAATATGTCTCCCTGGTCGCCGATTTCCTCGAACTCTTGAATCCGGAAATGATCGTGCACCGACTGACCGGCGAAACCTATCGAGCGATTACCCGCGCCCCGGCCTGGTCTGTCGATAAAATTGGCGTGCACAATGCCATTTATAAAGAGCTCGAAGAGCGTGACAGTTGGCAAGGTAAACGGTACTCGTTTGAGATCAGCCAGAAATTCGGGCAAACGATCCGTCATTTGAGTCAAGGAGCACAACTTTGAACGGCCACCTTGGATTGATTCATTCAATTCTTCCCGCGACGGTAGACCTCCACGTTGCCGTGCCTGAGAGCCATCCTTCGGCGCGGAATTTAGGCTCGGAACGCGTGGGCTCGGGTACGATTATTGAGCCGGACGGCTACATTTTGACCGTTCACTACGTTACCGTAGGAGCAACGTCCATCAATGTGACTCTGCCCGATGGTGACCAATATCCCGGACAACTGGCTGCGCAGGATCAAGAAACCGGCCTTGCCCTTATCAAGATCCCCGCCCGTGACTTGCCTTTCCTTAAGCTGGCGGCCCCAGACTCAGTGGCATTGGGTCAGCCGATCATCATGATCGCTAGCAGTGGACAAACCAGCCGCCGTGTGAGTGGCGGATACGTGAGCTCTACGGAGTGTTATGACGGCCACTGGGAATATATGCTTGAAAAAACCATCCGCGTCACTATGTTTAACCCAGGCTTCGGCGGTGGCACGCTCGCAAATTTCCGGGGAGAATTGCTTGGCGTCGTTTCTCTGAACTTGAGTGACGTCGGCAAGTTCTCACTGGCCATTCCTGTCGATTATTACCGCAGTTATGAGCAGGAGTTGAAACAATACGGCCAGGTCCGTAGCCGCCCCAGGCGGCCATGGCTCGGATTCTATCCTCAACCACTGGCTGGACACATCGTAGTCGGAGGCATCGTTCCCGGCGGCCCGGCTGCGAAGTTCGGCCTCAAGGAAGGCGACATCATCATCAGCGTTGAAAAAAAAGAGATCCGTTCTCGCCCGGAGCTTTACCACGAGATGTGGAAGAAGCGCCCGGGAGAACGGATCTCTTTCAGAATCCTGAGAGAAGAGCAGTCTTTCGAATTGGACGTAATCGGCGGAGACCGATCTGACCGCTACCGCTCTTAGTCGTCCCCCCCAACTTTTTGAATTTGGCCTTTGCCGGTCACTTTAATTGCTGCGGCTGGGGTATAGGCTTCAGGCTCGTAGTTGATCAAAGCTTTGTCGGTCTCTTGCAGATCCCTCAACTTGACCTTGTTGCCGCCCTTCTCGATATTGGTTTTGTCATCGACGCCTACGACTTCTTCACGGATCTTGCCCTTGCGCTCTACCTGAAAGGTGATGGTTCGCTGTCCCACGCTGCTGATCACGCCTTCCACTTCAACCGCCTTCTTGGTTCCTGTTTTGGTTTCCGCCTTTGTAGATTCTTGTTTTCTAGCTTCTTCCTGCTTTGTCTCTTCCTGCTTCGCCGGCGCAGGCTTTTGAGCGACTGCCGGTGCGGGTTTACTAGATTCTTGAACCGAAGTACACGCTATGATCCAGGTAGCCAAAAAAACCGCCGTGATGGATCCAAGCATGGAGTTGGCTGACCTTCTCATCCTTTTCCCCTCCTTCTTTCACCGAAGAATAATCATTGATTCTAAGCTATTAAGACACAAGATTTGCAACACAAGTTTTGAAAACTTAAACCATACTCCGCTTCGCCTTGTCAAGGCGGACATCGCTGCCGGTGATGCCGCATTGAGACAGTCGGGAAAAGGAATTAAGAGTAGTAACGGATGAAGCAAACTGCGGCGCGGTTGAGCAATCTCACTTCCTATCGTGTCATATACGGCGCCACCGACCAGATGGGCGTAGTCTACTATGCGAACTACTTGCGCTGGTTTGAAAGAGGACGATCAGAATTGCTTCGCCAGATCGGGTTACCGTATGCGACAATCGAAGAGCAGGGCTGCCATTTTCCAGTCACGGAGGTTGTTTGCCGCTACTTTGAGCCGGCCCGTTACGACGAGGTCGTGGCGATCGAAACCTTACTTGCAGAGTTGGGACGCGCAAGTCTGACATTTAATTATCGGCTGTCGCGTGAGAACGATAATTGCCTTTTGGCGACGGGTTCAACCAAGCACGCTTGCATCGACCATACGGGCCGCATCACCCGTATTCCAAAAGGTTTGCAGGATGCGGTTCACGCGGCCGCGAAGATCGGGTAGCTTTTTTGCTTAAATAACAACCCGATGCGCCTGCCCTGCCAATACGATCTATGGTTCATACTCCAGACTTCCTGCGGTCATTCCGGACTCGATGTTTCTTGTTCGCCAGCCGTTGCTTCGTTAATTGCGGCCTCGATCTCGCTTCGGACTTCGGCGTCGGCTTCGTGACGCAACCCGCTTTTCAACGCGGCTATCGCCCGCTTAGACCCCAGCTGACCCAAAGCCCAAGCCGCATGCCCTCGCACCAACGATTCCTCATCGTGCAAAGCCCCGATCAACGCCGGTACCGCTTCAACGCTGCGAATATTGCCGAGCGCAACGGCCACGTTCCGCAGAAAGCCACGCCGCTTCGCCCTCACAATCGGACTGCCATGGAACCGGTTGCGGAATTCCTCCTGACTCAGTGACAATAGCGGAATTAAATCCGGCGCATAAAGTCCTTCTCGCGGTCGGTAGGCGGGTTCTGACGTTGGCTGCGCCTTGATGTTATACGGGCAGACCTCCTGACAGATATCGCAACCAAAAATATGATTGCCGACTAAGGGACGAAGATAACGCGGAATCCAGCCCTTGAGTTCAATCGTCAAATAGGAAATACAGCGGCGAGCGTCGAGAATATAAGGTCCGACGAAGGCGGCCGTGGGACAGGCTTTGAGACATAAATCACAGTTGCCGCATCGGTCCCGGATCGGCTGGTCATAGACCAGCGGAATACTCAGAAACAGTTCTCCGAGGAAAAACCATGAGCCCTTCTGAGGCGAAATGAGATGAGTGTTCTTGCCGATCCATCCTAGCCCGGCGACTCCCGCATGGTCTCGCTCTAACACCGGACCCGAGTCGACGAATGCTTTTCCTTCAAGAGGGCGAGGCCCTATCTCTCGAACAGCCTCAAGGAGCAATTCCAATCGAGATCGGATTACCTCGTGATAGTCATTTCCCCAGGCGTAGCGGGAAATCCAGCCCCTGGGTGCGTCCGACATCGCTGACCGCGGCAACGGCGTGAAGTAATTCATACCGACCGAAACCAGCGAGACCGCCCAAGGTACGACTCTATGAGGATCTCGCCGGAACTCTTCGGTCCGATGCATGTAGGCCAGCTCACCGGCAAATCCTTTCCGCAGCCATTCCGCGAAGGATTCTTCATGCGCCGGCCGCTTTACGGGAGAAATGCCGACCAGTTGAAAGCCCAGACGCTGCGCCTCTTCTTTAATCCGTAGCGAGAGGGAAGCGTCGGGCCGGTTCATCTCAGAATTCACGACGACTCGTTCACAAGCTCACCCGCCAGCTATCAGTTAGAGACGGCGGGAGAAAAACGCCCAGCGACTTCGTTAATGATAAGAAGTATTGCCGCTCGGATCAGTTTCTTCAACATCCAGCAGCGGCCGACGGCCCGCGAAGCCGTCTTCAATAGGGTGCCAGTGGCCGACGCTCGTTTCGCCGAACTGCCAACACAGAAAAACGACCTGGGCACCAAGCAGACAAGGGAAATCAATCAGTCCCTGCTCCACCCCTTTGCACACGCAACCATAGCTGTGGATTTCTTCCACCCAGCCCTTAACCTGACCCACAAGTCGGGCAATTTCCCCATCTTGACGCAAACGGTCCATGAGATCTGGCGCTTCTGGATCGAGCTGCTCGCTGCGGACAACAACCTTGCTTTTATTTTTCAGCCGGCGAATGTTTTCCAGAATTTTCTCGATCAAGGGCCGAAGCGTCGGGAGTAAAGCGTTGGCTTCATCAATGGTAAAGAGTCGAGGAAAATTCGAAGACGATTCCATACAGCTCGGTTCCTAACTCGGGAAAGGGAAGCCCATCGCCACTGCAATCTCTCGTTATCGATTGACCGCCGTCATAAATTCATACCGGTCCGCAGCTCGCGCAACAAAGCGATATTGTCGGAGTGTCCCGTCATATGGGCCGTGACAGCCCCGCGTATGGGTTTGCCCAGCAGATAGAAATCTCCGACAATGTCTAGGATCTTGTGGCGTGCCAATTCATTCGGGTAGCGCAAGTCGGTGTTAATGATTTTTTCATCATCGATCAAGATGCAGTTATTGACTTTTCCGCCGCTGACCAGTCCCTTGCTCTGTAGCTTTTCAATATCCTTCAAGAACCCGAACGTTCTGGCAGGCGCGATTTCCGATTTGAAAAACGCCGGACCGCTGAATACGTACGTGTGCTCTTGGAGACCCACCGGCTTCGGATATTTTAAAACGTATTGGACAGAAAAGCGCGCCGCGGGTTCGATACTGATGAATTCTCCGCCCTTGACCCCTACTCGATACGTCCGATCCACAACGATTTCGGACCACTCCTGTTCTTCTTCCTGAACCCCGGCTTCTTCGATCAAATGACAAAATTCCACAGCGGAGCCGTCCAGAATCGGAATTTCTCCCTGAATTTTTACCAACAGATTCGTAATACCGTAGCTGTGCAATACCGCCAGAAAATGCTCCACGGTTCCGACCGCGAACCCCTTGGTCCGTAGCGACGTCGCGTAACCCGTTGACCCGACGTAGTCCAGGTGAGCTGGGATACTCACGTCACCGGAAATCCCAGTGAATAATATTCCACTGTTCGACGGAAGCGGATGCAAGATGAGTCCGGTCTTGATGCCCGAATGGAGGCCTTGCCCCGAAATCACCACACTCTTCTTCAATGTCTTTTGTCTAATCCCCTGTGCCAAGAGTCCGTTCGGCGGGACCGCGGTCGGCTTCGCGGTTCTGGATCGCTTCGATCCATT
This sequence comes from Candidatus Udaeobacter sp., assembly GCA_035641275.1. Classification (GTDB taxonomy): domain Bacteria; phylum Desulfobacterota; class Binatia; order UBA9968; family UBA9968; genus DASQUN01. The sequence continues at coordinate 5,400 of DASQUN010000148.1, forward strand.
CCCGTTCACGGTTTTGGTTTTCGAAGCGGGCAACTCGCCAAGAGCGCGCTGTACGGTTAAAAGTAAACCATCCAGGGATAGTGGCTTTTCAATGAAGTCGAAGGCGCCAAATTTGGTGGCTGTGACCGCCGTGTGAAT
>DASQUN010000149.1:0-8712 GCA_035641275.1 Candidatus Udaeobacter sp.
AATTTCGCCGAGACGGTTTCTTCAAGGCGGTTTAGATACCAGCTCCCGAAAACAAGACCGCTAGAGGTGACAAGGAGAAGAGTGACGAGTGCGATGTTAAAGATTCGAACTTTGGACTTTTTCAAACCCAAGGCTCCAAAAAGTAGTCATCTTCGCCTAGATTCCGGGCAAAAGCAACAAAAGAGAATCGGATGAAGCAATCTCCCGACCCTCTTTTGCACAACAAATTGAACAGCGGTAATAAACTAACGTTGCGGCTTCAACGCGAGGAAGAGTGTGCTCTCGCCGCGCCGCACCAGGAATAAGACTCCCTTGCCCTTGCGAATCGCGGCCACGGACTTTTTGTATTCATCGAGACTCCTAATAGGCTTGCGGTCGATTTCCATGATGACGTCGCCACGACGAATACCCGCTTCGTCCGCGGCGCTGCCTGGTTCGACGGCGGTTACGACGACTCCGTCGGCCTTATCCAATCCTAAGCTTTCCGCGATCTGTGGCGTTAGTCTTTGCACCGTCATCCCCAACTCGCCCTTTTCTGGGACGGCGGCGACCACCTCTTCTTCCTTGAGCTCTCCCACCGCTACTGTAAGCGTGACCTCTTTCCTTTCACGCAAGACTTTCATTCGCACTTTCTTGTCAACCGGCGTCCGCGCGACAATGATCGGTAGATCACCCGAGTCCTTGACCTCTTTCCCGTCGAATTCCACTATGACGTCGCCTACCTTCACCCCGGCCTTTTCCGCCGGACCGTCTTTGGAAATATTTGCAACCAGCGCGCCGGTACTCTTCTCCATGCCGAGACTTTCAGCGATTTCCGGGGTGACCTTTTGTATGAGCACGCCCAAATAACCACGCGTGACTTTGCCTTTACCTCGGAGCTGGGGAAGCAATTCCTTCACAAGATTGACGGGAATCGCAAACCCAATCCCGATGTTGCCGCCGGTTCGACTAAAAATGGCCGTGTTAATTCCAATGACTTCGCCCCTTAGGTTGAGCAGCGGCCCGCCCGAATTTCCAGGATTGATTGAAGCATCGGTTTGAATAAAATTGTCGTAAGGTCCCTGACCGATGTGGCGTCCCTTAGCGCTGACGATTCCGGACGTCACTGTACTGTCCAATCCGAACGGATTGCCGATAGCGACTACCCATTCCCCAACCTCTACGCGATCCGAGTCGCCGAAACTCGCAGCAGGAAGATTTGTTTTGGCATTGATTTTGATGATGGCGATGTCGGTTTTCGCGTCCCGACCGACGACTTTGGCTTCATACTCTTGCTGGTCATCCAATTTGACAACGATTTTTTGTGCATTCTCCACCACATGGTTATTTGTCAAAATGGACCCGTCACTATCAATGATAAAGCCCGAGCCTAAACTGCGCTGACGCTGGGGGCCCCGCGGAACTGGGCCGCCAAAAAAACGCCGCCAGAAGTCATTAAACGGGTCCTCTTCACCGAATGGACTTCCGAACTCCTGCGGACCGCGCGCTTCGCTCATCTGAGTCGTCGAAATGTTGACGACGATCGGACGCATCCTTTTTGCCAGCGAAATAAAATCAGGCAATTGGCCGGACGGCCGCACGTCGCCAGTTCCACCCTCTCCCATCACCGCTCGGCTGGGAGCCATCCAATCGAGGCTGCCGCTGATACCAAGGCCGACGACCAAGGAGACTATAGCCACCAGAACCGCTCCCCTGTAGCTCACGCTCCCGCGCCAGATGTCTTTCAGGTCCATGGAATACTCCTATTTCCTTTTCACGGCCTCGACATACTTCATCCGAAGATCAAACAGAATATCTTCCATTAATCGTTCTTCACCGGCATTGAGATTGCCCCGCGTCTTTTCCCGCAACATTCCCAAAATATCAATCATTTGCTTTGCCACGGCGACATCGGTCTCCACTTTCCCGCTTATCGGATTAGCAATTTCGCCCAGATTCATGAGCGCTTGCGTGCTGAGACTTATGACAAAGGTTGAAAAATTGATTTCCGCTAGCGTTTCTTGGCGGCCTTCCCTATTGATTTCCGACTGAGCCCGATCTGGCGTCGCTTCGGCTTTTGCCGCATCACCGGATTCCGCTGCATCCTCGCGGACCTCACCGGTATCGGGTGAAAAACGCCGGCGATCTTGGACGGTAAAACCTTTCCCTTCCCGTTTCTCTTCTTCTCCAGCCATATCCGTCTGCACTCCTAAAATAAACAAAAAGCCTGGAAATCGTTCCCGCGATTCTGGCAGCGGATTTCCAGGCGTCCTCTCAAATGCAACCGATTCTATTCTTAAACAAGCGCGGTTCCAGTGGGGCAGTCTCGTCTATGGAAACAGCCAGCGGTCAGTAAGTTACAAGAAAAATCTTAATTTAAACTGTAATCCCTACCCCCCTCCTTGTCAAGTTCGCTATCTCCGGCAACCCTGCGACTTTCTCAATTACATCTCTCGGGTAAAGCTCAGTCAGACATCGGCGATGCGGGCATTCCTTCATGACTGAAATCGTACAAGGAGAGCAATCGGCATTCCGGCGCAAAAGTGTGACTCGATCACCGCGGGGCGCCCATTGATGCAAGTCTGAAGGACCAAACAAAGCGACCGTGCGAACGCCGACCGCCGCGGCAAGATGCGTGATTCCGCTGTCATTGCCGAGGTAAAGATGACTGCGTGCCAGCAATGCCGCGACCTGGGCGAGGCTCAAGTTTTGCGCGACCGGGAATCGATCCAACAGAAGATCCAAGCCGCCCCTTTCTTCTTCGACCGGTCCGAGAAGGATTACGACAGCACCTTGAACTTGATGCCGCCACCAATCAGCGACTTTGAGGTAAAAATCCGCCGGCCAATTTTTCTCTCTGGCGCCACTCCCAGGCGCCAAAATTAGCCGTGCTTGGCCGTCCAATGTGTGTTCCGTCCAATAATTCTCAATCCATGCGACCGCCTCCGCTGACACCGCAATGACAGGGCTACGTGGACGCTCGTACGTCTCATTCAAACAAGCGAGATAATAATCCGTCTGGTGAAACTTTCTGTCCGTAGCGCGGAACGGATAGACGCGTGCTCGCCCGCCCGAAACCTGGATCAGCTGATTGACAAATTCCTTCTCCTGATTTCCAGTCCAGGAATAAATCGCCGTATAGGAGCCAAAAAAGTCACATAGCCCCTCGTCTCTTGCGGCTCCCGGCACAAACAGCTGTCTTACTTCGAAGCCATCAAGGGAACGGACTTTGACCGGCAGCGATACGAGTCCGCTGAATTCAGGTCGGGCGAAAAGATCCAGGTCGGCGTTTTGCTTCAAAATTTCTAGCGCGGGCAAAAAACAAATGAAATCACCCAGCGCCCCGGGGAAGAGCACGCATATTTTTGGGAGAGGCACCGCAACATCGATCGCTGCGTTCATTTCGTTGACTTTGATGGGACAAAAATATAACATAGTCTGACAATCAATTCTAACTTCCTTTCCAATCAGAAAGACGAGCAGAGGCTGTGGCAAGCTTGAACGGTGCGCGATCCATTCTGGATCTCATCGGCTCCACTCCAGTTGTAAAACTCAGAAGCCTTACTGGGAAAAACGACGCGGAAGTATGGGCCAAGATGGAGTCCTTCAATCCGGGCGGTTCAGTCAAGGATCGCATCTGCCTCAATATGATCGAGGCCGCCGAGCGCGAAGGAAAGCTCAAGCCTGGCGCAACGATTGTAGAGCCGACGAGTGGAAACACCGGTATTGGCCTGGCATTGATCGCAGCCGTTAAAGGGTACCGATTGATCCTCACCATGCCGGACACCATGAGCGAAGAACGTCGAAGCCTTTTGTCTGCTTACGGTGCGCATTTGATTCTCACTCCGGACACAAAAGGAATGGGTGGTGCGATTCACAAGGCCGAGGAACTGCTAGAAGAGCACAACGATTATTTCATGCCGCAGCAGTTCAATAATCCGGCAAACCCGGAAATGCATCGCAAGACCACCGCCGTGGAATTACTGAAACAGTTCAAAAGAATCGATGCTTTTGTGGCCGGCGTGGGGACCGGCGGCACGATCACCGGAGTGGGGGAAGTTTTGAAAGGCAAGATGAAAGACGTTCGTATCTGTGCTGTGGAACCCGCAGCCTCTCCGGTAATCTCGGGGGGAGAGCCGGGCTACCACAAAATTCAAGGTATCGGTGCTGGCTTTATTCCGGCGGTGCTTAACCGGCAAGTCTTAGACGAAATCATCACCGTGAGCGACGAAGATGCGGCAATCCATGCCCGGCGCTTAGCTGCCGAAGAGGGACTTCTTATGGGCATCTCTTCGGGCGCGGCCTGTTGTGCTGCTGTAAAAGTAGCCAAAACCCTGGGCAAAGGGCACGTCGTGGTGACCCTCTTCGCGGATAAGGGAGAGCATTACCTGAGCACGGACTTGTTTAGCGATAAACGATGGACACAAAGTTTGAACAATTGACGGGTGCACTCCGGCAAACTGACGGCGTCCTTGTTGCATTCTCCGCTGGCGTCGATTCTACTTTCTTGCTCAAAGTCGCTCATATGGCGTTGGGTGAGCATGTCATTGCTCTCACCGCTTCATCCCCGACGGCGCCGCCGGGCGAGCTTGAAGCGGCGAAGGATTTCACGAAGTCTCTGGGTTGCCGTCACATCGTTCTCGACTCCAACGAATTGGCCCATCCTTCGTTCACAGCCAATCCGGCCAATCGATGTTTCTTTTGCAAGGACGAGCTCTATAGAATTTGCCGAGATCAAGCGGACAAATTAGGCATCGCAACCATTGTCGACGGTACCAATTTGGATGATTTAAGGGATGTTCGTCCAGGACTCCAGGCGGCAAACCAGTGGCGGGTCCGCCATCCTCTAGTGGAAGCGGGGATGACCAAAGACGAGATTCGCCGATACAGCCGGGAACTCAACCTGCCGACCTGGGACAAGCCGTCGAGCCCCTGCCTATCGTCCCGGTTTCCCTACGGCACCGAGATCAACCTTGAGCGCTTAAACAAAATCGCGGCTTGCGAGGTATTCATGAAGGAACTCCGTTTCCGGGAGTTTCGTGTGCGTTATCACGGCGATCTGGCTCGCATCGAAGTGTCTCCGAATGAGTTCGATCGATTGTTCGAGAAAAGCACGCGCGACGCCGTGGTGCGAAAATTTAAGGAGGTGGGTTTCAGCTATGTTAGTCTCGATTTGCAAGGCTATAGGACCGGCAGCATGAACGAGACTCTGCGCAAGAAATCCGTTTAGGAAATCCTTCCTTCACGCATGAGGGTCTCGGCGAGCCAAACGTCCTCCGGTGTTGTAATCTTCATGTTGTTTCTTTCCCCGTCTAGAACAAACACGGGATTGCCCATGCCTTCGACCAGCATCGCATCATCGGTCGCCTCGACTGACTCCCGTGACGCTCGTTCATGCGCCTCGACGATCAACTCTTTGCGAAAGGCTTGCGGCGTTTGAATTTCCCACAAGGAGCTTCTAGCCGGTGTCCTTTGGACCCAACGATCGGCGGAGACGATTTTGATGGTATCCCGCACCGGCACGCCGACCACCACCGCACCTTTGTCCTGCGCAGCCTCAACGCACCTATCGATCAGAGCCGAAGAAACGAACGGCCGAGCTCCATCATGGATGACGATGATATCGGTATCCGCGTCAATCTTTTCCAATCCCTTTTTTACCGACTGCTGGCGCGTTGCCCCGCCACTTTGCAACGTCCATGAACGGTTGCCCAGCGTAAAGTCGCGCCGAAGCATCGTCTCACAGCGCGAGAATTCGTTTGCTCCGATAACAAGGATGACCCTTTCAACGGTTTGAGCCGAGAAGAATCGATCGAGCGTACGTAGAACCATCGGTCGGCCACAGACCGGGAGATAAATCTTTGGTACCTCTCCACCGACTCGGCGGCCTTCGCCCGCTGCAACGATGATGGCCGTTGTATGCTTCATCGATCGCCAAAAATAAAAGAGCCGAGAGGTAGTCTCTCGGCTCTGCTTATCAAAGCGACGAACAACTCAGTGAGTGAAGATATGGCGCAACTCCTCCATAATTTTTTCTTCGGAGTGAGAGCGCGCGATCGACAGCTCTTTCACCAACAGATTGCGAGCGGTGTCCAACATCTTTCTCTCGCCGAAGGAAAGCTCTTTATCTCCCTTCAACACGAAGAGATCCCGGAGCACTTTGGCGATTTCGAGGATCGACCCCGTCTTAATCTTTTCAGTATATTCGCGATACCGGCGGTTCCAGGTTTGCTGATCCGCTTCGACTTTCTTCTGCCGCAACACTTTGTAAACCTTCGACACCATTGCACGATCGATGACTTTGCGCAGACCAACGGATTCAACGTTGTCGATCGGAATCATGATCTTCATGTCGGTTTCGAGAATGCGTAACATGTAGAACTTTTTCTCTGTACCCGAAATGACATGGCTTCGGATAGCCTCGATCTCTCCTACCCCGTGGGCAGGATAAACGACTTTCTCGCCGACCTTAAACATAGGGACCTCCTCGTGAACAATAGCTTTCGCCCGCTTGTTCGAGCTTTGACGGATAATGAATGCTTGGACGGTTAGGTTGGGGAAAGGGAAAAAGACCTGATTTCGCTTGCAGGACGGAGTGGCAAGGGTACCCAAATGCCTCACGACCTTGGATTAACATGCCACTCTTTTCCGTCCCATATTAGAAGCTCAAAAAAGCGGCGGCCATCAACGACCGCCATTTCTAGGCTAGATAACTATACTTTATACATAGAGAAGTAAGGCCGTCAAGAGAGGCGAGACTTTTAAAAAAGAATAATGGTTTCGATAGTTTACGTATTAAGTATCTCAATTTGGTGCGGCTTACCACCGTTCATGAGCGAGATTCCGGTTTGACTTCCAACGCCATAGCGAGAGCATCTTCACCATTGTCGGAATAATAGCCCCTTCGAACCGCCGTCGTTGTAAAACCAAGCGATTCATAGAGCTTTTGGGCGGCTACATTAGATTGCCGAACCTCCAGCGTTACTCGATTCGAGGAACGGCACCGCGCTTCGATCACGACTTGTTGAAGTAAGAGACGTCCTATTCCCCGCCGACGAAACTCGCTATGCACGGCCAGGTTATGGACGTCTATCTCATCGGGGAGCAGCCAGAACAGAACATAGCCGACAATCCTTTGGTTAATTTCGCCAAGAATGGAACGAGCGCAGGGAACTTGTAACTCTTGCAGAAAAAATCGCGGACTCCAAGGATAGGCGAAGGAGCTGCGCTCAATCGCCATCACTGCATCCAGATCGGCGGCTGTCATTGGTCTGAATGACACTTGGTCTTCGGACGAAAAAAAACCACAGGATCTATTCGTTGCCTGTGGCCCCTTTACAAAAAGAGCTTTAAACTTATTTCGTTTAACGATAACTTCTCTCCCAACGACTGTCTTGGTCTTTCAACAAAAAAACTTCTAGGAGCTTGTTCTCAAACTGATGGGCGAAACCAACCACTTTTTCGAGTAAAGGAATAACGGTGGTAAATTCGGGTGGAAAAGCACCGATGCTGGCTGATATCTTTCGAATCCTTTCGTCTGTACATTTTCCCTTAACGATGAATTGCCCGTTCTTTAAAGCCAGATCATAGTCATAATCTGGCATTTCGTCCGGCAACTGCGATCTGTTCGGCAGACCTATGTCCGGCAGCCAACGCGGAAACTCCATCCGCAGAAGATAGGCTCCTCCCCGATCCTCGAGGGTATAGACGTTCCCATAACGGCGTTCCCGCTCGAGCTTCTCTACAAAGCCCTTTGAATAGAATCCGTCCACCGGAATAGGTAGCTCGCGGAGCAGCCCAACTTTTGCGAATATCGGCTGCAAACAAAGCTTCAGTGGAACGCCGTAAACGGAAGCAGGGAAAGCCGTCTCTTCCGCAGGCTTAACACGGAAGATGCCGTCTCTAAGGCGGAACACACCTTCCGCCGCCGCTGCTAAAACCCCTACAAACACGTAAGGGTTAATTTCCTGACTGAAGAGAATATCGGGGCCATAGAGGATTGCAGCGAACCCCATACAGATCAGCGGATAAAGCACGCCATTAAGCAAAATATTCAGTCCCGTGCTACCCGCCGCGGTAAAAAAAGGACTTTGCACCGCCGATTCGAGTTTCTTCTTGGCATCGTGCGGTAACGCCCCGAGCAAAGGCTGCGCTAGAACCACCAAAGCCTTGCCCACTCCCCTCCCTAAAGACCCGCCGTTCCTCTTGTATTGGTCCGAGACTTCTTGGAAGCTCGCTGACACTTCATGCGGAAAAGTCTTCTTAGGCTTAGCTTCTTTTTTTGGCTCCGGCGCCGCCTTCGGAGCGGGCGGTTGCCCCGGCGGCTTGGTTGCCGGCGGATCCGGAACCGTTCTTGGGGCCGGCGCAGCCTTCCGTTCGGCTGGCGCGGGATTGGCTGGAGCCACCGGTTTCTGCGTCGAAGTAGCAGGCACCTGCTCAGCCTGCGCCTTTTTGAATCGCGACTGAAAGTTCTCCCCGAAATTAACATCCTGATGGAGAGAGCGAGCCCGGGCAATCAAAACCTGTTCTGTCTCAATATTGTTCGGATCGGTCACACAGCAGTCTACCGGACAAACGGCGGCGCACGCTTCGTACTCATGAAAGCCGACGCATTCCGTGCATAGAAGCGGGTCAATGACATAGATCGGATCTCCTTGACTAATAGCGTTGTTGGGGCATTCCGGCTCACAAGCCCCGCAATTTATGCACTCATTTGTGATCATCGTCGCCATA
>DASQUN010000150.1:0-3644 GCA_035641275.1 Candidatus Udaeobacter sp.
GCCGCCCTGGCCACCGGATGCGATGCGCTCCATCCCGGTTACGGATTTCTCTCGGAGAAAGCCGAACTGGCTCAACTGTGCGCCGACAATAAAGTGACCTTCGTTGGCCCCACCGCTCAAAACATCAGCGAAATGGGCGACAAACTGGCAGCGCGGAGAATCGCCGCTTCGTGCGGTGTCCCGACGACGCCGGGCTCCGACAAAGCCAAAAACTATCAAGCGGCGGCCGCGCTCGCGGAACAGATTGGTTACCCCATCTTGCTGAAGGCCTCGGCGGGCGGGGGCGGCCGGGGCATCAAACTCGTGCGCACTACGGACGAAATGCAAGCCACCTTCACAACGGCTTCTGCAGAAGCCCGGGCCGCCTTTGGCGACGACACTCTTTACATGGAGAAGTACTTCGAAAATGCGAGGCATATTGAGGTCCAGGTCCTGGGCGATCGGTTCGGCAACGTGATTCATCTCGGCGAGCGCGATTGTTCCCTGCAACGGCGCCATCAGAAGATCATCGAGGAAGCTCCGGCTTCATGCATTGACGAAGGAGTTCGTGCGAAAATTTGCAGCGCGGCCGTTACTCTGGCCCGCACCATTGGCTATCAGAATGCCGGCACGGTGGAATTCATCTTTGATCAGGACGCCGATCAGTTTTACTTTCTTGAAATGAACACGCGCATTCAGGTCGAGCATCCCGTAACCGAGATGATCACTGGAGTCGATCTTGTCGCCCAGCAATTTTTGATCGCCCGAGGCGTGCCTCTCTCGATGCAGCAATCCGATATTCACGTCCGGGGCCACGCCATCGAATGTCGCATCAATGCGGAGTCGCCCCGGCAGGGTTTCCGCCCCTGCCCGGGTAGGATTACTCACTGGAGGCCGCCCGAGGGCGCCGGCATCCGAGTCGATAGCCACTGCTTCAGCGGCTATCTCGTGCCGCCTTATTATGATTCGCTGCTCGCGAAGCTCATCGTGCATGGAGGCCATCGAAACGACGCCACCGCGCGAACGAAACAGGCTTTGGCCGGGTTTGTCGTGGAGGGCCTCGATACCGGCATTCCATTCTTGCAAACGGTGACTGACGAGCCGGACTATTTAACGGGCAAGGTGAACACGCGCTGGCTCGAAGCCAAACTGGAAGCGTATTCGACCGCGCTCGCAAAGCAGTAGACGTTATGAGCGAAATAAAATTCGTTGACACTAGTTTACGCGATGGACAGGCAAGCCTCTGGGCGGAGAACATGCGCACGGGCATGATGCTGGCCGTGGCGGAGCGCATAGACGAGGCGGGATTTCAGGCCATCGAGCTTATCGCTTCAAGTCATATCAAAAAGTGCGTCCGTGAGCTCCGGGAAGATCCTTTTGAGCGCATGCGCCTCGTCGCGCAACGGATCAGGAAAACACCGCTCCGGGCGATCGGCGCCGAACGCATCAGCGCATTCGAGCTCTCGCCGGACTCGATCGTCGATCTTTGGTTTGAACGGTTGGTGGCCAATGGGATGCGGCAATTGAGGATATCAGACCCGGCCAACGATCCAGCGGGGTGGCAAAAATCAGTACGCCGGGCCAAACGCGTCGGACTCAGCCCCATTTTGAATCTCATCTTTTCAGTTTCGCCCAAGCACACCGATGAATACTATGCCCGCAAGGCTCGCGAAGCCTTCGCGCTCAAACCCGACTATGTGTGTCTGAAGGATCCCGGCGGGCTGTTGACGCTGGAGCGGACCGCGGGACTGGTTAAGATGATTCAAGAAAACGCGCCCGACCTACCCATCGAAATCCATGTCCACTGCACCACCGGGCTTGGCCCACTCTGCGCTCTCGAGGCGATCAAGTTAGGCGTCCAAATCGTCGATACGGCTATTCCGCCCCTGGCCAATGCTTCATCCAATCCGTCAATCTTTAATGTCGCGCAGAATGCCCGGAGCTTGGGCTATTCGCCGATTATCGACCAGGAAACGCTCCGGCCGGTGACCAAGGACTTGACGTTCATTGCCAAGCGGGAAGGTTTGCCCATTGGCGCTCCGGTGGAGTACGACTACGGCCAATACGTGCATCAAGTGCCCGGCGGAATGATTTCCAACCTGCACCACCAGCTTAAGAGAATCGGCATGCTACACAGGCTGCCTGAGGTGCTCGATGAGGCGGTGCAAGTGCGCGCCGATTTTGGTTATCCCATCATGGTCACTCCTTTTTCCCAATTCGTCGGCAGCCAAGCCGCGATCAACGTCATCAAGGGTGAGCGGTACCTACAGGTGACGGACCAAGTGATTCAATATGCCGGTGGTTTTTGGGGCGCAGAGGCCGCCGCCGAGATGGATCCCGACGTCAAAGACAGGATCCTCAATCGGTCCCGCGCCCAGGAATTCGCCAAATGGGAGCCACCCCAACCTTCCATTGAAGAGCTGCGGAACAAGCTTGGCGGTCCGAACCTGAGCGACGACGAGCTTTTGATGCGCTACGTCGCGGGTAAAGACGACGTTGAAGCGTTGCGCGCCGCGGCCGCTCCCAACGAGTACGTCCGTGGCGGTACCCCCTTGCTCGCGTTATTGGAAGAGCTGGCCCGCCGGAAAGATTGTAATCAGATCCACATCCGCAAAGATGGCTTATCCGTGACTCTGGAAAAACGCGCCGGCTCCAAGGCCTAATCGGCTTCTTCTTGCGAATTTCGAAGCATTTTTGACGCGACGGTGTTTTTCAAGACCCGATGGCTGCTTTCCTTCTGAAACGAGTGCTTCACGGTTTTGTGGTTCTCTGGGTCGTGGCGACGCTGACGTTCATCTTGTTGCGGCTCGCTCCCGGCGGCCCATTCGACCGCGAGCGCAAACTTCCTCCTGAAGTGATGGCCAACATCGAAGCCAAATACCATCTCGATGAGCCTCCTTTGCAGCAGTATTTTCGCTATCTGTCAGGAATGCTGCGTGGCGATCTGGGTCCATCATACAAATATCTCGACCGCCGGGTTAATGAAATCATCGCCGACAGCTTGCCGACCTCTGCCATTCTGGGCGGACTCGCGGTTCTCTTCGCGCTGGCAGTTTCCTTTCCCGCCGGGATAGTCTCCGCCTATTATCGACATTCCGTCATCGATCGCTGCTGCATGTTCTTCGCCACCCTGGGCATTTCCGTTCCCCACTTTATCCTCGGCGCATCGTTGATCTGGGCCCTTGCCTTACAATTGGGGTGGCTCCAGCCGGGTCGATGGGATGAGCCCAGCAGCGCGATCCTTCCAACCGTTACTTTGGGCGCAGCGCCGGCAGCTTATCTAGCCGCTTTACTTCGCTCCACAATGATCGAGACTTTGACTGAGGACTTCATTCGCACCGCTCGGGCGAAAGGCGTTACCGAGCGCGCTGTCGTTTTGAAACATGCGCTCCGCCATTCGCTCATTCCGGTTGTCACGGTGATGGGACCGCTCACGGCCGCGCTGCTCACAGGCTCATTCGTCGTGGAATACGTCTTTGCCATTCCCGGAATGGGCAGATTTTTTATCACCGCAGTGACCGATCGCGACTACCCGCTGATCATGGGAGTCACACTGGTCTATACCGTCGTACTCGTGTGCGCGAATTTATTGGTCGATCTGTTGTATGGCTATATCGATCCGCGAATCAGAACCGACTGACAACCTATTGACGACCTCCGTGATT
>DASQUN010000151.1:0-3252 GCA_035641275.1 Candidatus Udaeobacter sp.
TACCAAGGAGATGCTGAAGAAGGAAGGCGTCAATCCCGAGATTCCTCTGATCGGTTTTTCCGTGCGCGAACCCGGCCCCGCGGCGCCCGACCTCAACATCGAGCAGTATCAGGCGATGTTAGCCAATGCCGCAGACTTCATGGTGGAGCGATTTGATGCCCAGGTTTTGTTTGTTCCGATGGAAGGAGGAGAACAGAAAGATCCGCAGCATTCCCACGCGGTCATCTCGAAGATGGCCAATACCAAACGGGCGAGTGTGCTTAAGGGAGAATACACCTCCGGCGAAGTCCTCGGATTGATGAAGCACATGGCATTTGCCGTTGGCATGAGGCTTCATTTCCTGATCTTCGCCGGGATTCAGAACGTTCCGTTCGTAGCGCTTCCCTATGCGACTAAGGTTTCCGGTTTCCTGGCGGATCTGGAAACGCCGATGCCGCCGATTGCGGCCCTCAACATCGGCAAGCTGTGCGCGTTTCTTGATCGATCGTGGGACTTTAGAGCCCGTATCAAGAAGCGGCTTGAAGACAAGATTCCTCCGTTACAAGAACGCGCGAAGCAAACAAATCGCATCCTCTGTGAGCTATTGAGCTCCCGGAAGCCGAAACAACCGGAAGCATAAATCTTCTTCGAGCGAAGTGTCGGTATGCCTAGTCTTAGCCGCCCGGCCACGCCGATTGCCGTTAACTTGCCGCCGCGTACGGCGCACCTGGCCGGTGAAACCGGCGTGCTGGTCGTCGGCGGAGGACCGGCCGGTCTCGGCGCGGCCCTGGGTGCTGCAAACGCCGGCGCCGAGGTTATTTTAGCGGAGCGATATGGCTTTCTGGGCGGCAATGCAACCGCGGCGCTGGTGATGCCGCTCATGTCTTTTCACACGCAGCGGCCGCGCTACGAAAAGCCCGGCAAGACCACGCTCCTGCCAACCGATCACGGACCGGGAGAACCGGTCGTGGCGGGGGCGCTGACGACGCTCCTGGACCGTCTGGTGAAAGCCAACGGCGCCATACCGCCGTCGCTGCAAACCGGTTACGTCGTTCCCTTCGACCCGGAAATTTTCAAATTGGTTGCCTTGGATCTCCTCGACGAAGCCGGCGTGCGCTTTCTGTTCCATGCGTTTGCCACCGATCTCCTGGGTGATCATGGTCTGACCGGCGTGGTGTTCGAGACCAAGTCGGGGCCGCTTGTCATTCGCGCCGGCGTGGTCGTCGATTGCACGGGTGATGGCGACATTGCCGCCCGGGCGGGGGCGGTCTATGAGACGGGTCGAGGAGATGACCTGCTGGTCCAACCCATGACGTTGATGTTTCGCGTGACGGAATTTGAGCGAGCGGCTTTCAAGGCTTATGTACAGCAACACCCTGATCAGTGGCGCAGCGTGCACGGTCTTTGGGATCTTATTCGCAAGGCGACCGAAGCTGGAGAGCTGCAACTGCCGCGCGAGGATATTCTTTTCTTCGCCACCCCGCACGAGCGGGAAGTGAGCGTCAACAGCACCCGAGTGACTAATGTTTTAGGCACGGACGTGTGGGATCTCTCTTACGCCGAATGGGAGAGCCGCCGTCAGATGCGTCAGATCGCAGCTTTCCTACGCCGCTACGTGCCCGGCTTCGATAAGGCCTATGTGGTTCAAAGCGGTGTGAACATCGGCGTCCGCGAGACGAGGAGAATTCTCGGAGACTATCAACTTACCGCCGATGACATCTTGCAAGCGCGAAAATTCCCTGACGTCATTGCCCGAAGCACTTACCCGATCGATATCCATAATCCGGAAGGGAAAGGCACGACTCTTAGACGCGTGCCGCCCGGCGAAGCATACGACATCCCGTTGCGCTGTCTGCTGCCGCAAAATGTCGAGCGGGTCATAGTAGCGGGACGTTGTATTTCCGGCACCCATGAGGCCCACTCTTCGTACCGCGTCATGCCGGTCTCCATGGCAACCGGCCAGGCCGCCGGCGTCTGCGCCGCTCTGTCGGTCAGCCGCGGGAAACCGCCGCGCGATATACCCCCGGCAGATGTCCAAGACGAGCTCCTGCGCCAGGGCGCGAACTTGCGCGATATTCGATAAGCGAATAAGGTTCACAGAAAACGCGCCACGGCTTTTCGGCAGAGGGCGGTCAACATTTCCACGCGCCCGAACCACGAGCGATAAATCGAGGTAGGTTATGAGCCCACGACAAATATTCAAGCAGTTACTAAAACGCGATAAGCTTCTCGTCGCGCCCGGCTGTTTCGACGGACTATCTGCCCGCTTGGTCGAAGCAGCGGGTTTCGAAGCTCTCTACCTCAGCGGCGGCGCCGTAGCCCGCAGCATGGGACTGCCCGACATCGGCCTGGTCACGATGTCGGAAGTGATCGAGCGGGCCGCCCAAGTGGTAGCGGCGGTGAAGATTCCCGTTATCGCCGACGCCGACACAGGCTACGGTAATGCCATTAACCTCGTTCGAACGGTGCGAGAATACGAGCGAGTCGGCGTTGCGGCTATTCATATCGAAGACCAGATCACGCCCAAGCGCTGCGGCCATCTCGACGGGAAAGAAGTCATCTCACTCGCCGAGATGGAAAAGAAACTCGAAGCGGCGTTGGCCAGCCGCAGCGATCCCGAGTTCTGCATCATAGCGCGCACCGATGCCCGAGGCGTTCACGGCTTGGACGACGCCATCAAGCGGGGCCGAGCCTTCGCGAGACTGGGCGTGGATGTAGTTTTCATCGAGGCTCCCCAATCCGAAGCCGAACTGGAAGAAATACCGCGCGCCCTTCCCGATTCTCCTCTTTTGGTTAACGTCTTCAAAGGCGGAAAGACGCCGATGCTGCCCGTCGAGCGCCTGCAAAGAATGGGCTACCGCATCGCAATTTATCCGTCCGAAACCCAACGGGCGGCACTCTATGCCATGACGCAAGCGCTCAACCTGCTTAACCGGGAGGGTACAACCGAAGCGATGGACCAAGCGCTCACAACCTTCAAAGAGCGCGATCAGATCGTTGGTCTTGACGATTGGCAGCAACTGGAGCGGCAGTTCCTGGCTGTCGAATCGGACAAGCGATAGCCGCGAACCTAGTGTTCTGGTCCCGAAGTTCGTTTAATAAGTCACTCGACTCCCGTCGTCATGCCCGCGAAAGCGGGCAAGTGGATTCACATTTCAAGTGCAACAGGTCACGAATAAAAACTTCTGCCGGAGTTTTGTAGTTAAGACACTTTCTGGGAGTGTGGTTATAGGAACGAACCAGGGAGAGCAAGCGTTGGTTGGACAGAGTGGC
>DASQUN010000152.1:0-8249 GCA_035641275.1 Candidatus Udaeobacter sp.
GAGCCGCTCCAGTCGGTCCGCAAGCGCCTGGCGATGAGTCGGTGTCATAAATCCGCGGCGACTCTATCAAAAACGCCGGCGAACGCGAACGAAAATCGCAACCTCAAGCCGCGAGATCGATCCCGTAGGGGGCAAGAAAATAGGCTAACTAAGAATCCACGATCAGAGAGTGGCCGGTCATTTCCTTGGGCTGGGGTATGTCCAGGAGCTTTAACAGCGTCGGCGCAATATCGGTGGCGGTCCCCTTGCTCAAACGGCTCTTTCTGCGCTCTTCGTCAACCAGAATCAGCGGGACGAGATTGGTTGTGTGGGCCGTGTGAATCATGCCCGTATCGTAATCAATCAATTGCTCGATATTGCCGTGGTCGGCCGTAATCACGAGCCGAGCCTTTTGACCCAGTGCGGCATCGACCACTTTACCGACGCACTCGTCGATGACCTCACAGGCTTTAACGGCCGCCTCGAAATTCCCAGTGTGGCCGACCATATCGGCATTGGCAAAATTGGCAATCACGAGGCCAATATCGTGCGCGCGCAACTGCTTCACCAGCGCTTCAGTGATTTCACGGGCGCTCATCTCCGGCTTCAGATCATAGGTGGGGACGTCCTTAGGAGAAGGAATGAGAATACGTTCTTCTCCGGGAAATTTTTGCTCTTCACCGCCGTTGAAGAAATAGGTCACATGGGCATATTTTTCCGTCTCGGCGATGCGCAACTGTCGAATCCCGCGCTGACTGACGATCTCGCCGAGAATCTGTTTCAATTCTCTCGGAGGAAAGGCCACGGGCACGTGAAAAGTCGCGTCATACTGCGTTAAGGTTACATAGCTGGTAAGAGCGATGCGGCTCTTTCGGCTAAACTCTTTGAAGTCATCTTCAGTGAACGCTCGTGTCAACTGACGGGCGCGGTCAGCCCGAAAATTGAAGAAGATCACACCGTCACCGTCCCGTATAAGTCCGTCAGGCATCGCGGCGTCAATGACCGTGGGAAGAACAAATTCGTCTGTGACCTTTTGCGCGTAACTTTTCCGAATTGCGTCTAACGCGGAATCAGCTCGGTTCCCGATACCCTGGCTGAGGCACAGGTACGCCTTCTCGGTTCTGTCCCACCGCTTATCACGATCCATCGCATAATAGCGGCCAGTGATGGTGGCAATTTTGACCTCCGGCCAGGCTTTTAGTTTCTCATTGAGGGCGAGAAGAAATTGTTCCGCGCTGTTCGGCGGCGTGTCTCTGCCATCCAAAAAGAGATGAAGATAGATCGGGCCGACCTTTTCACGGCGAGCCATCTCAATCAATGCCTCCATGTGGCGTTGATGGCTGTGAACGCCGCCATCACCCAACAGACCCATCAGGTGAAGCCTGCCCTTTTTTTGCTTAGTTGATCTCAGCGCATCGAGCAGCACTGGGTTAGAGTAGAAGGTGCCTTCATCTATAGCTTTATGAATAAGCGTGAGATCCTGATAGACGATGCGGCCGGCACCGAGAATCATGTGGCCCACTTCCGAGTTGCCCATCTGCCCGTCCGGCAAACCCACGTCCACCCCCGAGACCGAAATGCTCGACACCGGAAAGTTCCGATTCAGCGCATCCATATTTGGTGTTGAAGCATGGGCGATGGCGTTCCCTTCCTTGCGCGGGTTGATTCCCCAACCATCCAAGACAACGAGTATGGCCGGCTGTATTATGGTCACGGAGTTTTCCTTCCTTTTTCGCAATTAGCCCTTACAGCGGGTGCAAGCGGGAACGGCGACAAAATTTGCGACGAACTGCGATTTTTTAGGACAATTGATTTGACGCGATCTGGAATTGGTCGACCAGCGTCGAATAGGGCTCAGGCAGCTCGACCCGAGGGGCGTGACTCCACAGTCCATCCAGATCGTAGAACTGACGGACCGGTTCGTAGAAAACATGGACGACGACATCGGAAAAGTCCATCAGTACCCAATGGCCGCGGCCAGCGCCCTCGACAGACAGCGAAGCAAGACCGGCTTGCCTCAGGGCTTCTTCAACGCCTTGCGCGATGCTCTGAACCTGCCGATCTGAACGCCCTGAGCAAATGATAAAATAGTCGGCGATAGACGTCACTTCGCGGACGTCGATGGCAACAAGATCGCAGGCCTTTTTCTCCAGAGCGGAGCGTGTCAGGAGAAGCAGTTTGTCCCAGGAGCTAATTCCCGCCAAGATGGTTACCGTTCCTCCTCGCGATATCGATAGAGACCCCGTTTATTGATATAAGCTTCGACCTCCAAGGGTACCAAATATCGGATGGACTTGCCTGCTCTGACTCGCTTTCGGATTTTCGAGGCTGAGATAGCGATATCCGTGAGCTTTACAAAATACAGATAAGTGCCACTCCGATGTCGATAGTTTTTCTCATTAAAATCATAACAAAAGAGATTTCTTACGGCAACGGGAGCGTTTCGCAGCGGATTCGAATCGGTACTGCCGGGCCGGGACGTTACCACGAAATGGCAAAACGAAAAGAGTTGCCTGAAGTCTTTCCAGGAGCCGATGTCGCGAAACGCATCGATACCCAGGATGAAGAAATAGGAGTCTCGTCCCTTATTTTGCCTTGCGAAGTGACGAAGTGTATCAATGGAATAAGAAGGCCCCGGCCTTCTGATTTCCACAGTGGAAACCGCGAAACGGGGATTTTTGGCCACCGCCAAGCGAACCATCTCTAACCGGTCCCGTGCCGGCGCTGTCTTTTGGCGCTCTTTGTGCGGCGGAATCGACGTCGGAACGAATAAGACACGGTCGAGCGCGAGCTTTTCGCACACCTCTTCAGCGCTGCGGAGATGACCCCAATGGATCGGGTCGAAAGTTCCGCCAAACAACCCGATCCTCATGGGGTCTCGACAAACCCCTTTTCCTGGCCAATCAAAGAACCCGCAGGTGCAAACCGCAAGACGTTTCCACGAGGAAGGCAATACCGACTGTTGGAATAAGCCGATCGAGTGGAACCGAAGGGATGGGTCAGTTCCAGCGGCCGATTCATTCGCGGATCTGTCCATTCCCCAACACAACAAACTTCGTTGTGGTCAGCTCCTCGAGCCCCATGGGTCCAAACGCGTGGATCTTGCTCGTGCTGATGCCGATCTCCGCGCCCAAGCCCAACTCAGCGCCGTCGTTGAAACGAGTTGACGCATTAACCAAAACCGCGGACGAGTTGACGCGATCGATAAATTCTCTGGCTCTTTGGTAATTCGCTGTGACGATGGTTTCTGTGTGCTCGGATCCGTAACGTTCGATGTGATCTATGGCAGCGTCCATATCCGCAACAATGCGCACCGAAAGAATGAGATCGAGGTATTCCGTGGACCAATCGCTTTCCGATGCCCTTCCGATTCCGGGAACAAGCGCACAGGTCGTTTCGCAACCTCTGATCTCGACGCCGGCAGCCTGATATTTCGCTATGATCAACGGCACAAAAGTCGGCGCGACGCCCCGGTGCACCAGCAGCGTTTCCATGGCATTGCACACCGACGGACGCTGAACCTTGGCGTTCATGCAGATGCGCTCCGCCATCTCCAACGAGGCGTCGCTGTCCACATAAACATGACACACGCCTTTATAATGCTTGATCACGGGGACGCGGGAATTGGCGACCACGGCCCGAATCAGCTCTTCTCCGCCTCGCGGTATCATCAGATCGATGTAATCTTCCAGCTGCAGCAGCTCCTGAACCAAGGCATGATCTTTGGATTGAACGACTTGCACCGCGTCCTGCGGCACACGGGTCTCCGCACACGCCTTTTTCAGGACCGCTCCAATGGCTTGATTCGAGAAATAGGCTTCACTTCCACCCCGCAAAATCACCGCATTGCCGGACTTAAGACAGAGTGCCGCGGCATCTGCCGTTACGTTTGGCCGAGCTTCATAGATAATGCCGATGACGCCCAGCGGAATGCGCATTTTTCCGACCTGCAGCCCATTCGGTCGCCGCCACATTTTGACGATCTCGCGCACCGGGTCCGGCAAGGCGGCCACTTCTCGCAATCCTTTGGCCATGGCTTGTACACGGCCCGGGTCAAGCGCGATGCGGTCGAGCACGGCATCAGGAGTTCCTGAGTTACGGGCCGAATCGAGGTCTTTTTTGTTCTCTTCGAGTAAAAAGCTGCACTGGGCATCAAGCCGATCCGCCATCAGGCGTAGCGCGTGGTTCTTTTCTTCGGTGGAAAGTGTCGCTAGTTTTCGCCCGGCCGTTCTGGCCTGCTTGCCGAGTTGAACAGCTTCTTCCTTGAAAGATGATTTGTTCACTGACTTGCTCTTTCTCTACAGAAGCACGAAATCGTCGCGATGGATAATCTCGTCGTAAGCCTTGTAGCCCAGGACTTTCTCAACACTGCTTGTATGCAATCCTTTGATCTGATTCAACTCTTGGGCGCTGTAATTGACTAGGCCGCGCGCAAATTCCCGCCCGTCGAGATCTAGACAACGTACACACTCGCCCACTCCGAAGGAGCCACGAATCTCCTTAAGACCCGAGGGAAGTAGACTCTTTCCCTTGCGCACCAGCGCCTCATAGGCTCCCGCGTCGACCACGATGTCACCCGCGGGCTTGAGATTATACGCGATCCAATGCTTGCGGTTCGTGAGCCGGTTTTCGTCAGGCAAGATCAGCGTGCCGATCTCTTCCTCTTCGTTAAAAACCCTCGTCAACGATCCGACCCGCAGTCCACTCGTGATAACAGTCGGAATTCCCGCGGCTGCTGCCTTTTCAGCGGCGTCGATCTTTGTCGCTATACCGCCCGTGCCAAACGTGCTTCGGCTTTGATCGACAATTCCGGCTCTAACTTCCTTGATCTTTTTGATGACGGGAAACAAAGAAGCCTCAGCATGTGTTCTCGGATCACGATCGTAAATTCCTTCTACATCACTTAGGATCACCAACAAATCGACTTCGAGCAGTGTGGCCACCAGCGCTGAGAGATGATCGTTGTCACCAAACTTCATTTCTTCCACGGCGACCGTGTCGTTTTCATTAACGATGGGTATGATGGCCGACTCCAACAACATCTGAAACGTATGCTTGGCATTCATGTACCGCTGGCGATTGGCCAAATCCTCGTGGGTGAGCAGAACCTGAGCAACACTCTTGTCAAACCGCGAGAAATGACGTTCATAGAGCGCCATCAGTCGGATTTGCCCAACAGCAGCCAGGGCTTGCTTCTCAGGGATCGTTCTGGGCCGTTCTTTGCGACGGAGGCGCGTCATGCCGGAGGCAACCGCTCCGGAGCTGACGACAACGATCTCCTTTCCTTGAGTGTGCAAGGCGGCAAGTTCACGTACCAATTCCTTAAGCCGCGGCCCTTCAATACCTTCGGCTGAAAAAAGAATCTGGCTACCGATCTTGACGACCGCCCGCTTGGCGCGCTGCAAGATGGGTTTTTTATAGTCCCGCTGAGTCAACGGCGGTTCCCCTCTGTTGTTTGATCTCGTCCAGCTTTGCACCGATTTGCCGCACAAGGAGCTCTACTCCTTCGGTCGTCGCGGCCGAAATCATGATAAGCGGCCGAGACGCGTTAGGCAGCTTTTCTCCCAAAAGCTCCGCTTTTTGCCTCCCCTCGGGCAAATCGATCTTATTCGCCACGACAAGCTGCGGCTTATCCATCAGCTCGGGATCGAACAGTTTTAACTCCCGGTTGATTGTGCGCCAATCCGATAGCGGATCGTGCTCATCGATTTTCGACGCGTCAAGCAGATGAATGAGCAAACTGGTCCGCGTCACATGGCGCAGGAACTTGTCTCCGAGCCCGTGCCCCTCATGCGCGCCTTCGATGAGGCCTGGAATGTCCGCCACGACGAAGCTTTTTCCATCGTCGTAACCGACCACACCAAGGTTGGGCACAACCGTGGTAAACGGATAGTCGGCAATCTTCGGACGCACCGCTGAGATGGCCGCAATCAATGTCGACTTACCGGCATTCGGGAGTCCGATGATGCCGACATCGGCCAGCAGTCTGAGCTCGATCGCCAACTCTCGTTCCGTTCCCGCCATACCCGGCTGAGCATAACGCGGGCTTCTGTTGGTGGATGAAACAAAATGAGCGTTGCCCTTTCCCCCTCTGCCGCCGGCCGCCACGACGACTCGCTCGCCTGCCACTTTCAGGTCGGCCAATAACTCTCCTGCAATTGCGTCGCGAATCATTGTACCGACGGGAACTTTGATCACGCGGTCTTCACCCCTACGCCCATGCTGGTCTTTGCCCATGCCATGTTGCCCACGACCGGCCTTGTACAGTTTCTGATACCGGAGGTCCAACAGGGTTGTCAGCTGGGAATCAGCCACAGCAACGACGTCACCGCCATCGCCACCGTCACCGCCATTCGGTCCACCGCGGGGAACAAATTTTTCCCGCCGAAAGCTGACGCAACCCCGTCCACCGTCGCCAGCGATGACTTTGATTTTGACTTCGTCAATAAACTTCATCGGTCATTTAACTTCTCATCATTCTCCTTTCGCGGGCAAAAAAAAAGCCCCGAAAGGGGCTTTTTCATCGCGTTAGCGACGCTATCATTGCGGCATTACGTTGACCCGTTTTCGCTCCTTGTCGAGGCGGTCAAACTGGACAATACCGTCAATCTTCGCGAACAACGTAAAGTCCCGGCCCATTCCGACATTCTTTCCTGGGTGGATACGAGTGCCAAGCTGGCGAACAATGATGTTTCCAGCCCGCACCGTTTCGCCGCCAAAAACTTTCACTCCCCGTCTTTGGCCTTGGCTGTCACGTCCGTTACGGGAACTTCCCCCAGCCTTTTTATGTGCCATCGCAAAACTCCCTGCAGTTATGCTTCAATCGCCGTGATCTTCAGCGTGGTCTGATGCTGACGATGCCCTCTTTGGCGGCTATAGCTTTTGCGGCGTTTCTTTTTAAAGACGATTACTTTTTTTGCCTTACCCTGTCCGACGATTTCACCGGTAACCTTGGCGTTTGTGACGAGAGGGGACCCGATTTTGACGTCGCCATTGCCACCGATGAACAAAACATCCGCCAACGTTATCTTGTCGCCCAGTTCGCCCGAGAGCTTTTCAACCTTGACGACATCGCCTTCGGATACGCGGTACTGCTTTCCGCCGGTTCTAATTACAGCGTACTTCATAGGTTTTCGAAATTCACTGTTTAAAGGAAAACCCTACCAAAGTCAATAAACGCTCGGTTTTTCGCGGCTTGGTTGGGTGTCCTGCTTAATAGTCGGAGTCCCTTGTTTGACGAGGCGGAAGTGATACGGTAAATAATATCGTGAAGCGATATTATCGCTTAGCGATATAAATATGCTAAATGCGTCAACGCAACCCGACTTCAAAGCAATGGCGGAGTTACGCTATCAGATACGGCGATTCCTTCGTTTCAGCGAAAATGCCGCGCGACAGGCAGGCATCGAACCGCAGCAGCATCAGTTGCTACTCGCCATCAGGGGTCTGCCCGATGGTGTCACACCGACTATCGGTGCTTTGGCGGAAAGAATGCAGCTCCAACATCACAGTACGGTCGAGCTAATCGACCGGCTCGTAGAAAGAGGCTTTCTGTTCCGCTTACGAGCTACGGATGATCGGCGTCAAGTATTGGTGAAACTGACTCACGACGGCGAGGAGTTTCTGGAGAAACTCTCACTTCATCATTTGCAAGAACTGCAGTCCGTCGGGCCGACGTTTGTGAAGGTGCTGCAGAGCCTCATCGAAAACTCACAACCGCCTGATCAAATGGATTCCGAGTCCCTCGATCCAAAAATGACTGTTAAATAAAACACGAAAGGAAACGAGCCATGGCTAAACAGGAAAGTGCTGGTGAAGAACTACTATTGGACGTAAATGTCGCCGAAGCTTCACGTCTGTACAAATTCTACTTGAACCAAGAAAAGAAGATCCTTGGGATCGCCGGCGTAGCTAGCTTCCTGCTTATTTGGGAGCTGGTCGGAAACACCTTCCAGTTGATCAATCCCATGTTTATGAGTGCGCCTTCGCTCGTTTTTAACGCTGCGGTTCAGCTATTTGGCTCTGGCGAAATATACAACGATCTTTACGTTAGCGGCCTGGAGCTTTTCTGGGGCTATTTCCTTTCGGCCGCTGTAGCTGTCCCCTTTGGAATCATGGTCGGCTGGTATAAGAGGGCGAGCTACATCTTCGACCCCTTCATCAATGCGATGAACGCGACCCCTCGCGTCGCGCTTCTACCTTTGGTTATCATCTGGTTGGGAATCGGAATACTCTCGAAGGTCGGTATTATCTTTCTTGGCGCAGTTTTC
>DASQUN010000153.1:0-6648 GCA_035641275.1 Candidatus Udaeobacter sp.
GCTTCCCGGTTGGCTTTCGTCGGGCTATAAACTTTGACCTTGTTGATTTTACGCACCTCGGTAAATGCTTCCAAATACGTCCGCGCCATCCCGCCGGAGCCGAACATCCCCACGACCGACGCATCCTCTCGAGCCAGGTACTTCACACCCAGACCGGCGCAGCCGCCGACACGCATGTGTTGCAGCAAGCCATCGTTGATGATGGCGAGCGGTTCGCCGTTGCGCACGCTGAAGACCATGATCAGACCGCAAAAGGTTCCCGGCTTGATGCAGTACTTTTCTTCAGTGGCGGCATCGGGCCAGTGAACCACATCGGACTTCATGCGAATGGCAAAAACGCCGATCTTGCGGCTCGCCCCTTCCATTGTCCCCCAACGATAGTAACCGTCAGGTCGTTCGCAAGGCACCCAGACATCCAGCCGCGGCCGGTAGACCGCGTCCCCCTTGAGGAGATCGTCATAGCCGACTTCCAACGCCTCGAGACAGGCTTTCATATCGAAGATCTTGTCCACTTCCTCATTGTTGATTAGCAACATCGCAGCCTCCACAGATTCGATTACAACAATAGCCTTAATTTGAAAAGACTAAAACCAGGTGAAGTTCTTCACGACAGCGAGTGCGGATCTCGGTTTGACATTACCCGTTGATTGTCGCAAAGATAGGCGCAAATTTGCTGACGGGAGGAGGATGGACCTGTGAAGATTCTTCTATTCAACGATGATAGAATCGGCGTGATCAAAAACGACAACATGGTGGTGGATGTGAGCGACTCCGTCAGCGCGCGTAAAGCCAAAGGTCCGCAGAGAGTGATGGAGGAGATCATCGAGGGTTGGCGCAAATACCGCCGCAGGTTCGAGAAGATCCTTGCCGAGCAAAGCGGTGTATCGCTGAGTAGCATTGAACTTCGCTGTCCTCTCCCTCGGCCCAGCAAGTGTATAGCGGCCTTCAGTAACTACATCGATCGCCCTGGAAGAACGGCAGACAATTTCCCAAACGAATATTTCTATAAATCGAGTGACCTCATCGGACCGGGAGAAGCCGTCGAACTGAGAGACATCCCAGCAGCCGTGGTCTACCAGCCGGAAGCGGAGTTCGCCTTTGTCATCGGAAAAACAGCCAAGGACGTCTCAGAATCCAAGGCTCTGGACTACATCTTCGGTTATGTTCCCTTCTTCGACATTTCAACTCGGGGATTGGTGCGGCGGACGCATTTCATCGGCAAAGGTCAAGATTCTCACGGCTGCTGCGGGCCGTGGATCGTTACCAAGGACGAAATTTCGGATCCGCACAACGTCGTCGTGAAATCCTGGACCAATGGCGAGCCGCGCCAAAATTACAACACGAATTCAATGGCCCACAAAATCCCGGATCAAATCGCCTGGCTCACGCGGTTTGTCCGTCTGAATCCTGGGGATATTGTCGCGACGGGCACGTTTCACGAGGGCCTGCGGCCGGTGAATAGCGGGGACACCATTGAGATTGAGTTTGAGAACATGGGTAAAGCGAAGTTCCTGGTGAAGGGCAATAGTCCGCGCAAAGATGTGGATTGGCTTCCGGGAAGAGACCAACCTAAACCTCCGGAAGGCGGAGGAATACACAGGGTTTAAAAAAGGATGAAGGCGAAAGGATGAAGCAAAAGTCGGCCGCGAGATCCGGATTGCTTTATCCTTCATCCCTCATCCTTCATCCTTTGTTCGCAGCATCCCCCAGTGCCAACTCATAAGCCGGCGATATAGGACTGCAAAGAGCTGATTGAGCGTATAGCCGAGGATCGCCAACGCCAGCATTCCTGCGTACATCTGGGCGACCCTAAATCTTCTTTGCGAGTCCAGGATGAAGTAACCGATGCCATCGGTGCTCCCGACCATTTCCGAGATCACTACCAAAATGAGCGTGATCGGCAAACTGACTCGCAAACCGGTCATGATTTGCGGCGCACACGCCGGTAAGATCACTTTCCAGATTATTTTTCGTTGCGTCAGTCCAAAGGTCCTCGCTGTCTGTAGCAGAACCCGATCGATACTTCTCACGCTATCTATGGTGTTGAGTAGAATCGGCCAGGCACACGAAAAGAAAATGACAAAGACTTTCATTTCGTCTTCGAGGCCGAACAACAACAGCGCCACGGGTATGACCACGGGAGGTGGAATGGGCCGCAGCATTTCCATGACGATCTCGAGCGCGCGATAGAACCGGTCAAACAGGCCCATGCAAAGCCCCAATGGAATAAAGACCACGGCCGCCAGACAATAGCCGAGGGCCGCCCTTTTCAAGCTCGCGAGAATCTGTAGCGGAATCTGACCGGACCAAACGAGTTCGAGGAAAATGCGGATAACCCGGCTCAAAGCCGGCACAATCAGCGGGTTTAACCATTGCGCTTGAGCAATCGCTTCCCAGACAACGAGCAGGCCGAGCAAAAATAAAAACCCGTTGACCTTCGATTCTCGCATGCTCAGATCGCTTCTCTCGCGCTCATGCCGTGACGCCATTTCATCGCTTTCCCTTCCACCATCACAAAGAGTCGGTTGAGCACATAACCGACGACGGCCACTATAATGATGCCGGCATACATGTTGCTCGTGTTAAACGAGCGTTCTTGATCCAGAATGAAAAAGCCGAGGCCTTTACTGCCGGCCACCATTTCTGCTGTCGTAACCAGTATCAGAGCAATTGATAGGCTGATGCGCAGGCCGGTAACGATATACGGTGAGGCGGCCGGCAGGACGATTTGACACAGAATCTGGCGGTCCGTTAGGCCGAAGGTCTTGCCCGTATCGAGAAGCGTTCGTTCGATACGCCTGACTCCGTCAATCGTATTCACCAGGATAGGCCATGTGCTCGCGTAAACGGTCACGGCTACGATCATGGAATCGCCGATACCGAGCAACAAAATCGCTACGGGGATAATCGCTACGGAAGGCATCGGTCGCAAAAACTCGATCAGCATCTCAAGGAGGCTATAGGCAAACCGAAAATGTCCAAGAATGATTCCCGAACTGACGGCAATCGTGGCGGCCAGAAAGTAGCCCGCCAGGAAACGAAAGAGGGTCGTAACCGCATGGCCGGCCACTTCTCCGGACGAGATGATTTGCGTGAGCGCGATCAGAACATCGCTGACGGGTGGAATGTAGAGCTGCAGTTTTGGATTCGATCGAGCGCCAACTTCCCACACCAGCAGCCAAAGGCCGAAAACGAGCCAGCCGTTCCAGTTGAGCTTTCCGGCGCCGTTCATTCGGATTTTTGGTCGCTGATCCGTTGATAAATTTCGTTTCTGATCTCCATGAAACGGGCTTGAGCGCGCGTCGTCACTTGGTGGCGTGGCCGGGGGAAGTCGACGCGCAGCTCTTCAATGATTTGCGAAGGACGGCGGCTCAGCAGACCGATTCGATCCGACAGGTAGATGGCTTCTTCGATATCGTGGGTGATGAATAGAATCGTCGTTCCCAGCTCCTCCCACAGTTCGAGGAGTTTGTCCTCGAGCTCTAGCCGGGTAAGCGCATCCAACGAGCCAAAGGGTTCATCCATCAGTAAAACCTCAGGCTCGTACGCCAACGCCCGCGCAATCGCAACTCGCTGCTGCATGCCTCCGGAGAGCTCCCACGGATAGTGATTTTCGAATCCCTTTAAGCCGACCAGATCGATCAAAGACTTGGCCTGATCCTCGACTTCTCGCGAATGCCTTCCCTTGGCCTCCAGACCAAAGCGTACGTTGCCCAGAACGGAGCGCCAGGCAAAAAGGGAACGATTGAACTCCTGAAAAACCAGCACCAAGTTTGGCGGCGGACCTTTGACTTCTTGCCCCTGCACGACAATCCGACCGGAGGTCGGCGGGATCAAGCCGGCAACGGCCATGAGCAAGGTGGTCTTGCCGCAGCCGGAAGGCCCGACGAATGAAACGAACTCCCCGGCCTCGATCCGACAAGAGATATTGCCAACCGCCTGAGTCGTCATACCGCCCAGCTGGCGATAGCTCTTCGAAAGCTCCTGGACTTCGAGAATAGGCATGGCGCTAATCGGGCGGCTCCTTTCCGCTCCTGCGTAGAGTTTCGATTTTGAGTTTCATGCCGAGGAAGGCGTGCGAAAGCGAGCGAGTATAGGAGAACCCATTATCCTACACTCCAGTCCTTCATCACTCCGTGAGACTTGGGGTCGAAAGCGCGAGCCTTCAAAGGCTGCTCAAAGAAGCCGAGAGAACCTCGGCAAACCGTCAAGCTTTCGGCGCCAGGTCGCTGACGATCTCTCTTGCCTTGAATGACCGCGATATCATTTTATACTTGGCGGTGAGATCGATCGTCGACTGGAGATCCTTATCGGAAAGTCCTTTTTCAAAGATAGGCAATCCGATCTTGCCGGCCAAATTGGCGCTCAGCCCGGCCCATTTGATCATTGCACTTCTGCTGGCCTCGGAGTCGGCGTGAATGGCGTCGATGCCGCGATTGATAGCCCGCACGAACGCCTGGGCCATTTGCTTATTTTTCTGGATCCACTTTTCCGACGCAAACCAACTGGCAATCAAAAACTTTGGAATGACTTCTCCCCAAGGATGCGCTAGCACTCGAGCGCCGCCTTTTTCGACCGCGGCCGTAACGAAGGGCTCCTGGACGCTGATCGCGTCGACTTTTCCAGCCGACAGCGCGGCTTCCATTTGCGGGAAAGGGATTTCCACGAATTTCACTTTGCTGGAATTCGCGCCGTTCTTATCGAGCCACGCCATGGCCATGAGGTGGACGATGTTGTTCAAGGTGTTGACTGCGATTGTTTTGCCTTCGAGATCCTTGGCGCGGACAACTGGCGAAGTCTTCAGCACTTCGATGGCATGGGTTTCGTTCGTGTCCTTCACATTCGTCGCGCCGCCGGCGATCAGTTTGAAATCGAAACCCTCCACGTGCGCCTGATAGAGTGAGATCACATTGGTCCAACCAATCTGTAAATCCCCCGAAGTAACGCCCTGAACGATCACCGCCCCACCCGCCATCGGAACCGTTTCCAGTTCCAACCCTTCGGCCTTGAAAAACCCTTTGTCCATGGCCATGAACATGGCGGCGTTGTCGACGATTTTCATGTAGCCCAGTTTGCCTTTCACCTGGGCAAAGCCCAGTCGTTGCGTCAACGGCAAACTCGCAACGCCGACGGTTAATCTGGTGAGAAATTTACGCCGGGTGATTCCCATATGCATCCTCCATCAATAGAAATTACTGATTGGAATTTTCACTTAGCATTAGCACTGTTACATAGAAAATATCAAGCATTACTAATGGGGTTCCGAGGGCGTTCTTTCTGGACGAATCGATCGGCGATTAGTCCTGCCAAAGGCGGTGGGACGGGTTCTGTCTCAGCAGCTTTCGCACGGGTCGTCACAACATAGGCGGGAACAGAGACCAGACTCCACACGAGCCCACGAAATCGTCGCTTCATTCCAACCTCGTATCTCACGTTAAGTTAAATGGGTAAGCTAAATCCACGACCAAAAGCAAGGTACTTTCGTACGGAGGTCAAGGAACTCCGGGAGAGCGTTGGTAATCCAAAAATCGCATGACAAATTACAGGTGCTGCGCGCTGCTCGTCTGATATTCTAACTAAGATTTTCTTTGGCTTATCCGTTCTTGACTTAAATGTGACGTACCCGGTTGTATGATCCCTTAAGACTCCGGGTGATGATCTGTGGCGATATTTGGGACAAATTTTCTGTCAAGACTGGGATTCTCTATAAAAATCGGATGCGGCATGTCTTTTGCGCCTGCACGATATGTGGCTTCCAGATGCGGACACTGTACGGCAACAAAGCCGCTCATGATCTTGCTCGTAGAAGACTATCGGTCATCGCGAAGAGCTATAGCCAGTTTTTTACGACTCGCGGGTTACGAAGTTCATGAAGCCGACAACGCCGAGCGGGCGTGCGATCTTTTTCAAAGGAAGCGTTTCGACGTTCTCATTACCGACTATTGCTTGCGCGGTAAGGCAAATGGACTTGAAGTCTTGAACCAATTCGAAATGATTACGCCGGGGAAACAAAAGTTCCTGATAACCGGACTGGACCCCGCCGTCGCGCGACCTCAAGCAGAAGCAATAGGAGCAGAGTTTATCGAAAAGCCGATCCCATTGGACAATCTCCTGAGAGTTATCGAGCGTTTTGCTGACAGAAGCGCAGACTGAATCTCCCGGGTCGCAAACTAGCCCTACGTCACTTTGCTAGTGTGTGAGTGCCGCGCGATCTCATTCTCAGGCGGTCCTCTTTTACCGGCACGATGAGCCTTTCCCGGTAAATACCGTGATCTACTCCCGATCAGAACGTACCGCCGGGAAGAGCGAGCCATGAGATTGATTCTGACCG
This sequence comes from Candidatus Udaeobacter sp., assembly GCA_035641275.1. Taxonomy (GTDB): domain Bacteria; phylum Desulfobacterota; class Binatia; order UBA9968; family UBA9968; genus DASQUN01. The sequence continues at coordinate 6,332 of DASQUN010000153.1, forward strand.
GTAGTCCGGGCGTCGGAAAGACCACGCTGATTCGCGCCATTGTGCCGCGACTGGAAGAAGTCACGTGCGCCGGGTTTTATACCGAGGAAAAAAGGCAAAGGGGACAGCGGGTCGGCTTCAAAATCGTTACGCTGGGTGGCCAGGAAGGGACTCTCGCCTCCTTAGGAAGAAAAGCCCCCACGGTCGGGAGATACTCGATCCACATCGAAGAATTCGAAGAGCTTATCCTGCCCGATCTCGATCCCGGCCGGACCCCGGCGGACCTCTACGTGATCGATGAGATCGGGCGAATGGAACTTCTCTCTGCTAGATTCAGG
>DASQUN010000154.1:0-3410 GCA_035641275.1 Candidatus Udaeobacter sp.
GCCGTTTGAGTGGCGCCGTTTCCACCGACACCGGCGACCACGGGCATGAAGGCTACAAGACCGATGATCTCGTGTAGGGTTCCTTCAAACAGTCCCACCACGGATGCGGCCAAGCTTGCGGTCATCAGGTTCAAGAGGGTCCACGGCAAGCGCATCTTCACGGAGCGAGAGACGGGCGTAAACACCCGGTCTTCCTCCTCCAATCCCGCCATCCGGTACATGTCCTCCGTGCTCTCTTCATTAATAATGTCGATGACATCGTCCACCGTAATAATGCCCTCGAGACGGCCAGATTCATCAACGATGGGCAACGCAAGAAGTTCGTATTTTGAAACCAAGCGTGCCGCCTCTTCCTGGTCCATCATCACATTGGCTTTGATTGGATCGGCAATCATCATCTCTCCGAGTGTCCGCTCGGATGGAGCGATCACCAGATTCCGTAAAGGGACGACACCTACCAGTTTACCGGTCTCGTCGACGACATAGAGATAAAAGAACGCCTCCAGTTCGCCGCGTTCGCGAATCTTATCGATGGCGCCCTGACTTGTGGTGCTCGGGGGCAACGCCAGAAAGTCGGTCGTCATGACGCGACCGACCGTTCCTTCCGGATAACTGATCAGCTCTCGGACTTCTGCTCCCCGTTCCGGATCCAAGAATGAAATAATGTGCTCTCGGCGTTCTTCCGGAAGGCTGTCGACGAAAGTGACGGCATCGTCGGGATCGGCCCTAGCGATCATACGGCCGACCTTGTCATCGTCGATCATCGCAAGAATATCCGGCAAGAGCTCCGGAGGAAGCTCTTTCAAGGTCTTGGCTGCGCGACGGGCGGATGAAAGGATATCGAAGAGTTGGCGTACCTCCGGTGGTTCCAGTCCTTTGAAGAGCAGCGCGATGTCGGCGGGATGGCCATGGCCAATGAACCTCAGAACCCGGTCTGGGGTGGCCGTGCGCAGCATCTCGCGAACCGTGTCGTGATCGATAGGCGCGGGTTTCATGACCCTCTCTTACAACAGCATTTGTCCCTTCTTAACGATTGGTAGGACGATTTGCAAATATAGTTCCCGGTTGTAGCGCTAGTTTTAATGCGCTCTGGAAATTGTTATCCTCTGGCTGAATCGGCCGGGCGAATGAGATCGATGCATATCTATCACCACCGAGGTTCATTGAGAGAATTGTTAGGACAAGCGATCAGTTCATGCCTGCTTACTGCCTTGCTACAAATGAACTTTGGGGTTTCAGCGGTAAAGGCAGCTGGTGTGGCGGGGCTGGAGAGCCGCCCTCCTTCGTTCGCTGCTATTGCCAAAAGGACCATGCCGGTGGTGGTCAACATCTCGACGGCTTCCCAACGTTCCGCTCGCGGCGGCTCTAGCGATCCTATCGAAGAATTCTTTAATCGCTTCTTTGGTGAATCGACGCCCAAAGAGAACAGTCAGCGGAGCCTCGGTTCGGGTATTCTCATCAGCAAGGATGGCGAAATTCTCACCAACTACCATGTCGTACGCAACGCTGACACGATTAAAGTCAAACTGGCTGACCAAACAGAATATGAAGCCCGTTTGGTGGGTAAAGACGATCGAACCGATCTAGCCTTGATCAAGGTCAGGAAATCGGGCGGCAATATGCCATTTGCTCGATTGGGGAGTTCGAGTCAACTGGATGTGGGCGATTGGGTGATGGCGATTGGCAACCCATTCGGACTGGAGCATACAGTGACGGCGGGTATTGTCAGTGCCAAAGGACGGGTTATTGGAGCCGGTCCTTATGATAATTTTATTCAGACCGACGCCTCTATCAACCCTGGCAATAGTGGCGGACCCCTCATCAATGCATTAGGTGAGGTGATCGGAGTCAATAGTGCGATCTTCAGCCAAACCGGCGGAGGCAATGTCGGGATTGGCTTCGCGATCCCCATCGATCTGGCAAAAAAAGTGGTCGAGCAGCTAAGAAAAAATGGTCGGGTAATCCGCGGTTGGCTGGGAATCCGCGCACAAGACATGTCGCCACAACTCGCTCTATCGCTTGGTATTAGTCGGGCGGGCGAGATGTCTCTGGTGACCGAGGTAGCCGAAAACGGTCCCGCGGCAGAGGCAGGGGTCAAAAACGGAGACATTATTGTGGAATACAACGGTAAGAGCGTGCCCAAGAGTCATGAATTTCCCTCTGTGATCGCGGACACGCTTCCGGGTCAGAAGGCCATTTTAAAGATCATTCGCGACAAAAAAGAGCAGACGGTCTCGGTGAAAATCGGCGAACTCCCCGATGACAGCGACACTGGCCAGCCCATGGAGGCTAGAGACGCGGAAATGGGTCTTCGCGTCCAAAGGATAACGGCGGAAGCGGCGCGCCGCCTGGGCTTGAGTTCGACGAAAGGCGTTTTGGTCGTCGAGGTATTGCCAGGAAGCCCGGCGGCCCAAGTTGGCTTGGAACCCGCCGACGTGATACGGGAAGTCAATCAGCGGCCGGTCAATAATGTCAAGGATTTCGAGCGCGCCATGCGTCAGGGCCGGCGGGGGGATCGCATCTTGCTCCTCGTGCACCGAGGTGATAACCCTGTGTTTTTTGCAGTCAAGCGTAAGGCCTAGGAGGATTTATGTTTGGACTCGGACTTCAGGAACTTTTGGTGATTCTGGTTATCGCTCTGATTATTTTTGGTCCGAGCAAGCTTCCGCAGATCGGGAGTGGCCTGGGCAAGGCGATCCGTGACTTCAAGAAAGGGGTCAGCGGCGATGATCCCGAGGAATCCGTCAAGGAACCAAAAAAGGAGACGCCGAAAGATCTTCCGCGTTGATCCTCGTTCGTTAGGCGTTACGACCTTTCAAACGCCCCGATCCGGCCATTGCGCCCACTCGTGCCTGGTCCGATCTCGAGGGGCCTTCGTTCAAGGCGAGATCACTGAGCAGAAAAGTGTCTGAGGCAAAAAACGAACTCTGGGATAAGCCGGTCTAGAGCTCGCGGTCCGGATGGAATCCGTTGTGGTTTTTCCTACCGAGCACGACCGTGTAGAGCGAGGCTTTGGAAAGTTTATAGACTTTCTCTACGGTGAGACTGGTGGTTTCAATGAAAGGCTTCAGTCGAAGATCCGTACGCCAGCCCAACCAGCGAGTGATAGGATCCAAGGCTTCCGTTAGAGATCCCAGCAGGGGAAAATCCGTGGTGAAATGATTCACAATGACGATGGTGCCGCCGGGCTTGCAAACCCGTTGTGCCTCGGCGATCATGCGCACAGGGTTGGGAACGACCGTGACGACATGGAAAGCCATCACGTAGTCGAATGTATTTTCAGGAAATTCAAGCTCGAGCGCGTTCATCTCGAGAACTTTGAGATGCGTCCAGCCGTTTTCTCGGATCTTGCGCTGGGCGCGCTCCAACATATCCGGAGCCAAATCGATTCCCGTGACCTCACAATGGCT
>DASQUN010000155.1:0-11291 GCA_035641275.1 Candidatus Udaeobacter sp.
TGCAAATTGGAATCAGAGAGAATTGTATCGTTTCTAACTTCATAGAGGCTATAAATGAAGATTGCCGTGATCGATGATTATCAAGACGCGTTCCGGACGCTTCGGTGCTATCCAAAGCTCGAGGGGCACGAGGTCGCGGTCTATAACGATACAGAAAAGGATCCGGCTCGTCTCGCCGAGCGCTTGAAAGACGCAGAAGCGGTAATCCTCACTCAGGCGCGCTCGCCTTTTCCGCGCGCGCTCATCGAGCGTCTGCCCAAGCTCAGGCTCATCAGCCAGACGGGGCGCAGCACGGGACACATCGACATCGACGCCTGCACCGAGCACGGCATCGTGGTTTCGGCGGCCGGCAAGGCCACCGCGCACCCGACCGCGGAGCTTACCTGGGGCCTGATCCTCGCCGCGCTGCGGCACATCCCGTACGAAGTGCAGCGGCTGAGAGAGGGACACTGGCAATCGACCCTCGGGATCGCCATTCAGGGAAAAACGCTCGGCATCTACGCCTATGGCCGCATCGGCAGCCTGGTGGCGAATGTGGGGCGAGCGTTTGGGGCGCGCGTAGCGTGCTGGGGTCGAGAGGGTTCGCGGGCGCGCGCGAAAGAAGCCGGATACGAGATCGCAGAAAGCCGGCGCTCGTTCTTCGCCGAGAGCGACATTCTGACTCTCCATCTCCCGCTCAATCCCGAGACGCGCGGCATCGTCACAGGTGAGGACCTCGGGCGCATGAAACCCAGCGCGCTTATCGTCAACACGAGCCGCGCCGGGATCATCGCCGAAGGCGCGTTAGTCGAGGCGCTAAGAGCCGGGCGCCCCGGCGCCGCAGCGGTCGATGTGTTTGAAGAGGAACCGGTGATCGGCGGAGCTCATCCGCTGCTTAAAATGGATAACGTGGTCGCCACGCCTCATCTGGGTTACGTCGAGAGGGATAACTATGAGCTTTATTACGAAATCGTCGTCGATCAGATCCTCGCCTACGCTGCCGGCCATCCCGTCAACGTGGTCAATCCCGGAGCGCTGGGGAGGAAGTAATTGTTGTTGGCCGGAAAGAATCAGATTTTTCCTTCTTCCTTGAGCTTCAGCGCGATCTTTTCCGTCAGATCTTTTTTGGATACTTTGCCGAACGGCGAGAGCGGGAAATCATCGAGGATTTCCAAACGCTCGGGTAGTTTATGCTTGGCGATTTCTTCCTTGAAGAGAAAAGCTACAAGCTGCTCCAAGGTCAAGCTATGGTCTCGCCGCAGGATGACACAGGCGCACATGCGCTCGCCGAGAATCGGATCCGGTATTGGCACACAGGCAACGTTCTGCACCGCGGGATGGGTGAGAATGAGATTTTCAATTTCTTCCGCGCTGATTTTTTCTCCGCCCCGGTTGATCAGGTCCTTCTTGCGCCCTTCGACGAGATAATTTCCCGATGGATGGCGGCGCATCAAGTCGCCCGACCGGTAAAAGCCGTCGGTCGTAAACGCCCTGGCATTATACTCCGGCACGCCATAGTAGCCCCGCAGCGTATACGGACCGCGCGCGAGAAATTCACCGACTTCGCCCGGCGCGACTTCCTTGTCATCGTCGTCAACGAGCCGCACTTCGTCGTCCGGGCTGATCGGTCTGCCCACCGTTTCCATCCGCACATCTTCGGGGTCGTCCAGCCTGACGAACATGAGCATCCCCTCGGCCATGCCAAAGTTTTCCTGGACGGTAGCGCTCGGGATCAGCTCCTTGGTGCGCCGGCGCACCTCTGGCTGAAGCCGCTGGCCGCCGCTCTGGATGACTTCTAGAGACGACAGGTCGAATTTGGTGATGAGCGGATGACTGATCCAGCGGATCAGGAGCGCCGGGACGACGGCAACGTGAGTCACCCAATGACGCTCGATCAGACGAAATATGTCTTCACCCCTTGTCGTATTCGCCAAGATGACCTTGCCACCATGGAGCAGAAAGCCCTGCAGTCCGGGACAGGCGAGCGGCAGGTTGTGCGCCAGGGGCAGTATATCCAACAGAATTTTATCCGGACCGACGGCGGTGACCGACGCCGCCATTCTGGAGTTGTAGACGTAATCGTTGTGCGTTCGCGGGATGAGCTTGGGAATACCGGTGGTGCCACCGGACAGCTGAAATAGCGCCGGGTCTTCGGGGTCGATGGCGATACTCTTTAGCTCTTCCGGCGAGCGTTTGCTTGGCCGTTCGACGAGATCGGTCAGAGATAAAAAACCGTTGGGCACTTCGCCGAAAATGATCCCGAGCCGCAGCGTTTTGCTTGTGCCGCGGATTCTTGGAATGAGCTCCCGGTAGTCAAAGTCTTTGGTCTTATCCGGGGTCGCGCAGGCTACGGCGCTAGATAGCTCGACGAACTGGCTCATTTCCCGAAAGCGGTGCGTCGGCAGCGCCATAATCGGGATGCAACCGATTTTCTGAAGGGCGAAATACAAGTAAACGAACTCGACCACGTTGGGCAGCTGCATGACTATACGGTCGAGCGGCTTGAGGCCTTCGTTTAAGAGATTCAGCGCCAACCGCTCCGAACGTTCGTTCAACTGAGAGTAGGTCACGGATCGGTCGCGGTCGATGATCGCAACACGGTCGCAGTGTCGGGCGAAGATTTCTGCAAAGGTCTCTGCGAGGGATCGGTCTTCCCAGTACCCCTTCGCGCGGTAGCGAGCGGCGAACTCAGGAGGAAATCGAACGACGCCGTCTAGCATCTCCGGCCCCGCGTTGCGGGCATCTTTCCCAATAGGCAGTCGGCACAGAGCAGTAGGCAGTAAGAACTAGTACTTTTGCTGCCTGCTGCCGTCCGCATACTGCGTTCGGCTTTACGTGGTGCTGGAGAATCCGCCATCAACGATAATAATTTCACCGGTGACAAAGCGATTATTCAAGATAAGGCTTAGCATGCTTTCGGCGACGTCGTCGGTCGTGCAGCAGCGCTTGAGCGGGGTATATTTGGCACGGCGCGCCATCAGCCCGTCATAGTTTTCCGCGAGCGTTTTCTTCATCCAGTCGCCCTCGATCCAACCCGGCGCGACCGCATTGACACGGATTTCCGGCCCGAGCGCATTGGCGAGCGTTTTGGTGAGATTGGCCACCGCCGCTTTGCTAGCGGCATAGGGCAACGGCTGAGCGCTGGGCCGGAGGCCGGCGATGCTGCAGGTATTCACGACGCAACCGTTCGGCGATTTTCTCAGCAGCGGCGCGGCAGCCCGTGTAACGAGAAATAGACCGAGTACGTTGACCGCGAAGACGCGATTCCAATCTTCGACTCTCATGGCTTCAAAATTCTTCGGCTCGACATCGACGGTCGTGCCGGCGTTGTTGATCAGCACATCGAGGCGGCCAAACTCTTTTTCCGTCGCCGCGAGCATGGCGCGCACACGCGCGTCATCGCTCACGTCGCAGCGATAGAGGAGCGTGCTGGCTCCCACCGCTTCGGCATCGCGAGCGGTGATTTTCGCCGCGTCCTCGCTGCGGCTGAAGTTGATGACCACGTCATAGCCGTTTTTCGCCAGCGCCACCGCGACGCTTCGGCCGATGCCGGTGCCGGCGCCCGTAATCAGCGCTGCGGGCCTATCGTTGTCCATGGTCTCCTGATTTCTGAAGTTTTTGTTTAAATAACCAGTAACTTAAAGCGTAACTTTAAGTTTGCAAGCTTAGCAGCCTCTCGACGTTCTTTCCTAAAATCTTCTCTTTCTCTGCCGCCGATATATCCATCCCTTCTATGCTGGGAACCGCGGCCTCCAAGTCCCCGATCGGTAGCGGGAAGTCGCTGCCCATAACGATTCGGTCGGCGCCGAAAAACTCATAGGCCATCATGAGAGCCGGCTTATAAAAGGATACGGCGTCGGTATGGAGATCCTTCAAGTACTCGGACGTCGGCTTCTTCGTCTTAACGGCGCAGCTTGGATCGGAGTATCCCCGATCAATTCTTCCAGCGAGGAACGGTAGGCCGGCTCCGAGGTGGGCGATAACAAAGTTAAGCTCGGGAAGCCTTTCGAGAATTCCGGAATAGGCGAGTCTCGTCGCGGAGAGCATGATGTCGAACTCAAAGCCAAGGATGATCGCAAGCCGCCACTCTTTCATGACCTGGGCTCCCACCGGCGTTGTCGGATGAATGAAGATCGGGACGCCAAGCGCCTGCGCTCTCTCATAGACCGGAAGGAGAAAGTCAGCGTCCGAGGTTTGCCCCGCCACATTGGTCAGCATGCAAAGCCCCTTAAGGCCCAGGTCGAAGATGGCTCTGTCGAGCTCTTTTAACGCGAGCTTGGTATCGATCAGAGGCAGCATCGCGAGGGCCTGAAAATTCTTGGGGTATTTTTTTACCACCTCGGAAAGACCGTTGTTGATGGCTCGGCTCATCTCGGCGCTTTCGTCGGGAGTGAATCGGTCGATGCCCGGGTGCGGCGTCGTCAAGATCTGCATGTCGATCCGGTTTTGCCGGATCTTGTCGAGCCTCACTTCGATATCGAAAAAGTCTTCGGTCACCGGGCCGGCTTTGGCCCCCATGCTCAAAATAATCTTCTCTCCCTTCTCATTCTTTTCGATCCTTACGTCTCCCTTGGACGCTTCCAGCATCTTCAAGTATTCTTCGGGATAGAAGTGACAATGAAAATCAATGTGCATGGCTGAATCTCCCAAGAGCTTATTGCGGCCTCACAAAATGGCTTTGAAAGAGCTTACGTGCTTGAGCTAGAGACACTCCGTGACGAAAACTTCCCTGACGGGCAGGCTGCGACAATAACCTTCGGCGCTCTTGCGTGTCAAGCTTACAATAGGCTAGTAAACTCGTACCCGGCCAACGAAAAATTTTCTTATTGAGGAGTCGAAATGAAATTTGGCATGTTCGTCATTGGAGATTACCACCCGCAGTCGAATAAGACGTTGAGCGATTATTATGAGCAGATACTGGAACAGGTAAGATGGGCGGAAGATCTCGGCTATGAGTGTTTTTGGTTTGGCGAGCATCATTTTGACTTTTTCGGCGTGGTCCCGTCTCCGCCGGTTTTGATGGCCGTTGCTGCAAAGCGGACAAGGACGATACGATTGGGCGTTGCGGTATCCCTTCTGCCTTATAGAAATCCCATTCTCACCGCGGAAGAGTATGCGATGGTTGATGTGTTGAGCGGCGGCCGACTGGACTTCGGCGTGGGCAGAGGCACGCCGCCGGAATTAGTCGGATTCGGCGTGAAAGAAGACAATCGAGATCTTCTCGTTGAAGGTCTCGACGTGGTGAAGATGGCATGGAGCGAAGGAAGGGTTTCTTACAAAGGCAAATACCACCATATTGACAACGTCGCGTTGAACGTCACTCCGGTTCAGAAACCTACGCCGCCTTTGTACTTTGCCGCCTTGAGTGAAGGCTCCTATGTAGTTGCCGGGGAACAGGGCTATCCTATTCTTGGAATTCCCTACGCCAGCTGCAAAACCATAGCCGACGTAAAGACAAAGATTGCGTTCTATAAAGAGACCTTGGCTCGTCACGGGTGTGATTCCCAAAAGTTGGACATCGTACAGTGCTTTCACAGTCACGTGGCTGAAACTGATAGAGTGGCTCAAGAAAACGCAAAACGAGGCATGATCCCCTATCTATCCGCGAGGCTTGCAGTCAGGCCGCGAAATTATGACGAGCTGTACAGAGATCGCATGATTCTGGTCGGCAATCCTGAACATTGCAGTGATCAAATCGCCGAGATCAAGGAAACGGGAACGAATTACATTATTTTCATGATGAACTTTGCGACGCTCGAGCAGGCGAAAATCCTCCGCTCGATGGAGATCATGGCTAAGGAAGTCATGCCAAGATTTCGGGACGATTAGAGAGAAAATATGGCGACCCTGCGTCATTTCCCCGAAATTGGTGGACCTCGGGGCAAGGCTTCCGGCCGCAGCCGATGAAGGGGGTCCAGGCTTATGTTCACAACCAAGTGGTCTACATCGGAACGTAAGTATGACGTGCTCATAGAACGGGACGTAAAAGTGCGCATGCCGGACGGCACGTTGCTCGACGGCAATGTTTATCGGCCCGCGGCGCCCGAGCGATTCCCCGTGATTCTGGGCGCTCACGCCTACAATAAGGAGCTTCAATCCCCGCCGCTACGCCCTGTCGGCTTTACGCCGATGCGCGGCTACATGGAAAGCGGCGACTCGACTTTCTTCGCGCGGCGCGGCTACGTTCACGCGGTTTTCAACGTGCGCGGCAGCGGCAAGTCGGAGGGATTCTATCAGCTCATGGGTCCGGTCGAGGTCCAAGACATTTGCAATCTCATCGACTGGTTGGCGGCACAACCCTGGAGCAGTGGCCAGGTCGGAATGTTTGGTGTTTCCTATTTCGCTCGACTCGCCAAGGCGGTGGCCGCGCTCCGCCCGGAATCTTTGAAGGCGATTTTTGCGCCGTTTGCCGGAACGGATGATTACCGCCATCGTTGCTATCACGGCGGCATCCTTGCGCACGGATTCCTCACCCACTGGCGCAACAGCCTGCACCAACCCAACTATTGTAGCTTATATAAGGAAGCGCGCGGCGAACCGGCTTACAAACAGGCCATCGAGCAAGTGATGCGCGATGAGGAAATTATGGCCGTGCCGGGACTGCGCGAAGCGCTGCAGAATCCGAACGCGGGGACCAATGCCCTGGTCGTCGATGTATTGTTGCATCCTTTCGACGGACCGTTCTGGCAGTCGCGCAGCGCGCAAGACGCAAAAGCCACTATCCCCGCGTACCTCGGCGCCTGCTGGGGCAACTATGGCCTCCACCTGCCGGGCGCCTTTAGCGCCTGGAAAGAATGGAGAGGCCCCAAGAAGATGGTCATTGGCCCGGGAATTTATCTCGACCGTCCGGTATATCAATACCAGGATGAGTCGCTGCGCTGGTTCGATCACTGGCTCAAAGGCATCGATAACGGCATCATGGATGAGCCGCCGGTCCGTTGTTTCATTCCACCCACGGGCGAGTGGAAGTCGCTTAATGACTGGCCGCCGCCCGAGGCGCGCTGGATGACCTTTTATCTCCATGCGGAAGGGGTGCTGAGCGAGCACGAGCTTTGGCCTGGCGAAGGAGCGGATTCTTTTAACGAATCCAACTTCGAGCACGGCGCGTTGACTTACGCAACGCCGGCGCTGGTCGAAAACACAGAAGTGCTGGGACCGAGTATTCTAACCGTGTATGTTTCGACCACCGACACCGAAGCGTTGCTATTCGCCACGCTGCTGCTCATCGATCGCGATGGGAAGGAGCATGAGCTAACGCGCGGCTGGCTGCGCGCCTCCCAGCGCCGGCTGCGCGAGGACAGCACGCCGTGGGAACCAATTCAGGCTCATGAAGAGCGAGAGCCACTGGAGCCGGGGAAAATTTACGCACTGCGGATTCCGATCGTGCCGACCGCGCGGTTGTTTCAAGCTGGCGAGCGCATAGCGATTCGCATCAAAGGTGCCGACAACGAGCCGCCGCTCACTTCCTTACAAGCGTTAGCGCGCAATCACTTGTGCCGGCCGCGCCCGGCGCGGATTACGGTGCATCACGACGAGATGCATCCCTCGCGCGTGGATCTCCCGGTCACGCGCGGGAACATCATCGGCACGTTCTTTTCCGGCGGCGATATTAGCTCATTCGGACTCTTGAGGTAGACCGACGAGCCGCGTCAGCTCGACGGCACGGCCTATCAGACGGGCGAGGACATGACTTGCCGGAACTGGACCGCCGGCAATTCCGGCAAACTCCCGGGGAAGGCCCAGGTCGACCACCACGACCGCGAGAGTAAAACGCCCGGGGTATCGCCCTGGAACTCGGCGCACGCTTCACGCGGCTGCGGTCAGGAGGACTTGAAAGAGTCCGGCGGCGACGGCCTGGTATATTGCTTTGCGACCAAATAAAGAAAATCTGATCCGCCAGTAAATCTCGAAAGCGTAGTCAAAGAGGAAAAGTTCCTGGCACCTTTTTTTCCCCGCATCATGCCTGAAGCCTTCTGAGCACCTCAAGGGCCCGAGCCCAGGCGGGGCGGGCTACTGATTCGATGTAGCCGTGACCGCGCGTCATAGTCATGAAGCCGTGGCCTGCGCCGGGGTACACATAAACCTTGGCATCCGCGAGCCGGCCGAAAGCCTCCCGGATACGTTCGATCGCCGTCATCGGAGCAACCTCGTCCTGATCGCCATAGTGGAACGAGAGGGGGCAGCGTACGCCCTCCACCTCGTCGAGGTGGTTCTCGACGTGCGATCCGTGAAAGGATATCCCGGCGTTGGTGCCGTAGCGCGCCGCCGCCAACAGGGCGTAGGGGCCGCCGAAGCAGAATCCGATCACGGCAACTTTCCCGTTACATCGGGGATGCTTCTTGAGATTCGCGATCGCATCGGCAAGGTCTCTCATGCCCAGCTCGAGATCGTGCCGGTCGTTGCGGGCGAAGGCGCGTTTGCGACCCTCTTCGGTCCAGGGCAGCGGGCCCGAGTCAGCATCGCGCCAGAACATGTCAGGGGCGGACGCGACAAATCCCTCGGCCGCGAGCGCGTCTGCGTAATACGTCATGTCGCTGTCAACGCCGGAAATGGTTGACACGATGACTACGCCAGCCCCCTTTTCGGACACAGGCGAAACAACGTAGGAATCAAACGTCCCGGTGTCGCTGGCAGCAATCGTGATATGGGTCCCCGCCATTGCTATCTCCCCTTCCTGCGATCCCTCTCAGACTTTCACCGATCTCCAGATTGTTCATTTGTCTTAGCTGTCCGGCTATCCGTGGTATACCGGTTCGGGCTGAGTGAAGAACGCGTGTAGAATGTGAAAGACCGTGCGGTAATTCTTCTGCTGAAAGCTCGCGTGCGCGATGCCGGCCATCACTGCGAACTGCTTATCCCGATTCGGCAGCCGCTTGAAGAATTCGCTGAGATCGTCGAAGCCGGCGATGCCGTCGAACTCGCCGCGCATGATGATCGTCGGCACGGTGATTTTTGCCGGATCGACCAGGGGCAGCTTCGAGCACATGTCGACGTAAGTTCCGGTCGGCACCGAATCATCGAGCGCGAGAATCGCGTCCGCGAAAGCATGGATCGTTGCCTCGTCCGCCGTGCCTGGATGGTCGCGATCGAAAATACTGTGCACAAAGGCGCGGTCGATGGGGCGGCGGTGCTTCGATTGAAACTCAGGCAGCCGTTTGCGCCGCTCGGCCAGCGTCGGGCTGCCCTCGCCGGTCCATACGAAGGCGTCGAGTGCGAGGCGGGCGACCCGCTCGGGATGTCGCGCAGTGAAGAGCGCGGCTTTGAGCGCTCCCGACGAAATACCGTAGACCAGGAGCTTTGACACGCCGGTCGTCTGCAGGACGTATTCGGTGCCCGCCGCGAGGTCATCGGCGCCGTTGGCAATGTCGCAGTTGATCGGGCGGTCCTTGTCCGAGCGTCCGTAGCCCTCGTTGTCCATGCACCAGGTGTCGAACCCGCGCGCCGCGAACCAGTCCATCGCCGATGAATCGGGTCGGCCGGGCACGTGCAGATCGAACGTAGGCTGGGACGCCATCGACGAGCCGTGGACGAACAGAATCGTTCCTTTCGCATCACGCGGCTCGACGGCGCTTTTCCGCCATAGGAATAGCCGCACGTCGCCCTTGCGTGTCCAATGTTCCGTGCCTTGCGCGGTTGCTTCGCTCATCTTGACCTCGCTTACTAAACTTTCGCGCCGTACGCTCAGCTTGTCCCGGTGGACGAGTCTGCCGCTCATCGGGCGGGAAGGAAAAGCGTGCCGGGCTTTTAGCGTCGCGTACACTAAGCCAAACGGAAGATACCAGTCAAGGAAAAGAAAACCTTCTCCATCCGTTCTGTTGCCTTTCCGCTACGGTTGCCCTAATTTGCGCGAAGCATGAAACTGATTACTTACGAGACTGCAAAGGGACCGCGCGCCGGCGTTGTCGTCGACGGGCAAGTACTAGATATTGCAACTTTGCTTGGAGAACAGGGCGGGCTACGCGATGTCCGTGCCCTGCTGGAACTGCCAAACGACCCGCTAACACGGCTGAAGTCAGTCCTGGGTTCCGCGCGCGCCGGGCAGGGTGTACCGCTGGGCAGGGTTCGCCTGCGGGCGCCGATCTTGCAGCCGCCAACGGTCCGCGACTTCATGGTGTACGAGGGACATGCCAGCGGAGGAGGCGCGCGGCAACTCTCCGATGCCTGGTATCGGCTGCCGATCTTCTACTTCTCCAACCCGCTTTGCATTTTTGGTCCAGAGGATGCCATTCCCTACCCATCCGCTTCGGAACGGCTCGACTACGAGCTGGAGCTGGCTGCGGTCATCGGCCGGGAAGCCAGCAATGTCGCCGAGGCGGACGCTTTCTCATACATTGCCGGATTCACCATATTTAACGACTGGAGCTGTCGCGACCTCCAGCGCGACGAGATGGAGGCGCGGCTCGGGCCCGCCAAAGGGAAAGACTCGGCGAGCTCACTGGGTCCCTGGATCGTGACGACAGATGAGCTCGCCTCCTTTATCCGCGACGGCCGCCTGCACGTGCGCTGCACGTTGAAAGTGAATGGCGCCCAGTGGATGGAGAATGACGCTGGCATCATGTATCACACCTGGGGTGCAATGATCGAGCGCGCCTCGCGGGACAGCCGAATCGTTCCTGGCGACGTACTTGGCGGGGGTACAGTGACTGGCGGGTCGATTGGCGAGGCGATACGCAACGGATTCGCCGCGCGCTATCTCGAGCCAGGGGACGTCGTGGAGATCGAGGTCGAAGGGATCGGCATCCTGCGCAACACTATCGCGCCAAAGGTGAACCCAGACTCCAACTATCGTTTCAAGGCCCCGCCCCAAGCAAGCTAACACCAGGCCTTTATTATTTGATTTTCTCGGTTCCGCGCTTACAGAGGGAAAATAAAAAGGTCGGCAGTCTTATCAGAATCGCTTGTCTCCAAGGACCTGAGTACCAAGGCAAAAAACCAGCGCTTCTAAGTCACGCTATAACACCCTGCGCTGTCCGACCCCAGGCAAAGCTCTTATGGCTTGGCGCGCAAAGTCCTCAACATGATCGCGTAGCGAAGCTCCTTCACCGGTGGAATTGAATGCTGCCAGATCTCTCGCGAAGCTCCGCTCATTAAATAAATCGACCGCGGTTGTAGTTCGAGCCATAATATTTCATCACGACTTACATTCTTCGATCGCCGGTCATATTTTCGGAACCTCATCCGGCATGGTGCGCCAAGAGAAATACCAACCACAACGCCAAAGTGCGGAATATCCCGGTGCCAGCCAATCGGGGATCCAGTAGAATATTCAATGATCGACGTTTGGGCTAAACTATTCGGCTCAATGTTGAAGA
>DASQUN010000156.1:0-8090 GCA_035641275.1 Candidatus Udaeobacter sp.
TTTCTTGCCGCGCTTGGTCACATCTTTCACGAGCGGAGAGGAATTCCATTCGCTAAAGGAAACAACATAACCCTCAGATTCAAGCCACTTCTGCAACAACAACAGTTGAGTGCTCTTGCCGGAACCGTCGATCCCTTCGACGATAAATAGCCGTCCCGGCAAGCGATGCTTGCCATACATTTTCATTGCGCCGGCCATGTTCCTGTCCTTTCCTACCCAGCTTGATCGCAGAAATGGTTTGACGGGTTTCGGCGGCAGGATTTTGCTCCAGCTCCGATGCTGCGGTCAAGGCAATCTAATCACAGCATTAAAGGAAACTCAAAGGCGTTTTTCGAGATTTTCTGCAGCCAAAGAAACCCGGTAACTGTCTACAAGTCGCGCGAGCTAAGTACCAAATATCTAGCTCTTATCAATTATCCCAAGACAAAACCGTCGAAGCCGAAAACCCGCTGTCCGCGATAAGGTCCTGGACCCTATATGTTAACAGAACGTTAAATCCCTCCCGTTTCCGCATTTTCTTAACCAATTGTTCACCCTGAGTTCACATTGCATTTACCTTCCTTCCCTAAGTGATTTCGAAGAACATGGGGAGCGCTATAAAAAGAGGAGTCTGGTTGCGGTGTAGAAGTCCGTGTGCGCTCCTTCATATAAGCTTAAAGTTTAGGTAATATTCACGTAACAATACGTAGGTATCAAATTCAAAAAAGGAGCTAATTATGCAAACAAGAAGGGTAAAATGGTCTTGGTTCATATCGATGACTGCTCTTGTCGCTTTTCTGCCGAATATGGTGCGGGCACAGATTATACAGATCGACGGTTCCAGCACGGTTTTTCCGGTGACGGAAGCAGTAGCTGAAGAGTTCCAAAAGGCCAAAAAGGGCAAAGTCAAAGTGACCGTCGGGATCTCAGGAACTGGTGGAGGCTTCAAGAAGTTCTGCCGTGCGGAGACCGATATCAGTGATGCGTCAAGGCCGATCCTTAAACAAGAGATGGAAGCTTGCAAGAATGCCGGGGTGGAGTATATCGAACTTCCCGTGGCCTTTGATGCCCTAACCGTCATGGTCAATCCAAAGAACGATTGGGCAAGCTCGATGAGCGTCGCGGAGCTCAAGAAAGTCTGGGAACCTGCCGCTCAGGGCAAAATCACTAACTGGAATCAAGTTCGCTCTAGCTGGCCCAACGCGCCTTTGAAGCTCTTTGGTGCTGGAGCGGACTCTGGAACATTTGATTACTTCACGGAAGCAATCACGGGTAAAGCAAAATCTAGCCGCGGTGATTTTACTGCCAGCGAGGATGACAACGTGCTGGTTCAAGGCATTTCCAATGACCGAAACGCCCTCGGTTTCTTTGGCTATGCTTACTACGCGGAGAACCAAAGCAAACTCAAGGCAGTGGCCATCGACAACGGCAAGGGCCCCGTGACTCCGTCTGAAAAAACCGTGCTCGATGGTACCTACCAACCGCTTTCCCGGCCCATTTATATTTACGTGAGCAGGAAGGCAACCGAAAAACCGGAAGTGAGAGAATTCGTCGAGTTCTATCTAAAGAACGCGCCGAAGCTGGTTAAGGAGGTCAAATACGTTCCCCTTCCAGATAAGGTGTATGCTTTGGGCGTCAGCCGTTTGAAAAGTGTGAAACTAGGTACCGCGTTTGGTGGCCACGCCGATGTCGGAGTCACCATCGAGGATCTGATGAAGAAGGAGCCGAAACTTTAGGCTTTTTACGAAACCTCTTCCGGAGAGGGGCGCCCGAAGCGTCCCTCTCTTTTTAAATAGAACGGAGGAAGGCATGGCAAAAAATCCCGCCAAAATCGAGAGCGCTTATCCCAGCGCCAGGGATCTCGCTACGCAACCGAACTTCGCCGGAATCAATATAAAAAGGATCAGAGAACGGATCATCGAGTTCTTCCTGTTCCTGGCGGCGATGTCTTCGATCGCCATAACGCTTGGGATTGTCGGCATACTCCTGTATGAATCCCAGCAGTTCTTCGAAAATGTTTCCATTACCGAATTTCTCACCGACACCCAATGGACGGTGCTCTTCGACAATCCCCGCTATGGTATCATGCCGCTGGTTACGGGGACTTTGGTGACCTCGATCACTGCCCTCCTGGTGGCGCTGCCGTTGGGCACCATCATCGCCATCTACCTGAGCGAATATGCAAGCAATAGCGTCCGCGAGATACTCAAACCAATTCTGGAATTGCTGAGCGCGGTACCGACGGTAGTTTTTGGATATTTCGCATTGCTTTTTCTGACTCCCCTCCTGCAGACTATTTTTCCCTACCTGCCCGGTTTCAATATGTTGAGCGCCGGAATCATGATCGGCATCATGATCATCCCCTACGTCAGTTCCCTGAGCGAAGACGCCATGAAGGCGGTGCCGGTACATATCCGAGAGGGATCCTACGCCATGGGAGCCACTCGGCTGCAGACGGCGGTGCGAGTTTTGATCCCTTCCGCTTTCTCCGGAATCGCCTCTGCTTACGTGCTTGGATTTTCGCGCGCCGTCGGGGAGACTATGATCGTCGCGATCGCTGCGGGGCAGCAACCCAACCTGACGCTCAACCCCACGGAACCGGCGGCTACAATTACGACTTACATCGTGCAAGTCAGCTTGGGCGATCTGCCCCACGGGACCATCGCTTATCAGAGCATTTTTGCCGCCGGCCTTGTCCTTATGCTGATGACGCTCGCCTTCAACATCGGGGGTTACCTGCTGCGGAAGAAATTCAGGGAGATTTACTAGCAATGAAGGACATAGAGAAAAATGTCGCCCGCCGCAAGAAGATCGATGGCCTGTTCGCCGTTGTCGGCCTACTGGCGACATTCGTCGGCATGATTACGCTGGCCGCACTTATGTTGGATCTCGCCATCGATGGCTTCGGACGGCTATCTTTCAATTTCTTTACCGCTTTTCCGTCACGCTTTCCGGCTAAGGCTGGCGTTTTCACGGCTTGGGTGGGGAGTACGTTGGTCATGCTGGTTACCGCCTTTACGGCTATACCCATGGGAGTCGCCGCCGGCGTTTACCTCGAAGAATATGCGCCCAAGAACTGGCTTACCACGATTATCGAAATCAATATAGCCAATCTGGCGGGTGTTCCTTCTATCGTATACGGATTGATGGCACTTGGCCTGTTCGTCTATCAATTACATCTTGGCCAGAGTATTCTTACGGCAGGGCTCACCCTTGCCTTGTTGATACTTCCCATCGTTATCGTAGCCACCCGCGAGTCCGTTCGCGCTGTCCCTGGCAGCATGAGAGAAGCCGCTTATGCGCTGGGCGCCACTAAATGGCAGACTACGCGAGATCACGTGCTCCCCTACTCCATAGGGGGCATTTTGACCGGCGTCATCATTGCTCTATCGCGCGCCATTGGCGAGACCGCGCCGCTCATCACGATTGGGGCTTTGACCTTCATCGCCTTCTTACCGGATTCGCCAGTAAAGGCCGATTTCCCATTCATTTCTTTGGATTGGATTTGGTCCCCGTTTACGGTGCTCCCCATTCAAATGTTTAACTGGGTCTCGCGCCCGCAGCACGAGTTTCATCTGAATGCCGCGGCGGCGGGCCTTGTTCTGATGGTTATGACCCTGGTCATGAATGGCATCGCCATATACTTTCGTTATCGGTTCAGAAAAAGGATCAAGTGGTAATGAACGGCATAAGCGGCTGGAATATGCAGGCCCCGGGAGGTATGATGAATTTTCAAGAAAACGCTGAAACTCCGACTATTAACATATCTCCTATGAAAGAAGTGGGTCAAACCAGCTCTAAAAAGGCTCAACTGCAAAAGACAATTATTGAAATCGAAAGCGTCGATTTCTATTATGGCGCCGGTCACGCTTTGAAATCGATAAGCCTCGAAATACCGGAAAAGAAGGCGACAGCTTTCATCGGACCCTCTGGTTGCGGCAAGACCACTTTGCTTCGTTGCTTAAATCGCCTGAATGACTTGGTGCTCAACACTCGAATTACCGGCAGCATCAAACTCGACGGGAAGGAAATATACGATCCTGCCATGGACGTCATCAATTTGAGAAGGCGTGTCGGAATGATCTTCCAGAAATGGAATCCCTTCCCCAAGAGTATTTACGAAAACGTCGTTTATGGTCTCAGAATCATCGGGATCAACAACCGCAGGCACCTAGACGAGGTCGTAGAAAAAAGTCTACGACGCGCAGCGCTGTGGAACGAAGTAAAAGACACGCTTAATAAGAGTGCCGCGGATCTTTCAGGTGGCCAACAACAGCGTCTTTGCATCGCACGCGCGCTAGCGGTGGAACCCGAAGTGCTGCTTATGGACGAACCCTGCTCCGCGTTAGATCCCATCTCAACGGCAAAAATCGAAGAGCTAATACACGAATTGAAGGATACATTCACCATCGTGATCGTCACCCACAATATGCAGCAGGCCGCCCGCGTCTCAGATCAAACGGCTTTCTTCTACTTAGGCGAATTGATAGAATTCGGGGAAACCGGAAAGCTCTTTACCGCCCCGGAAAAGCGCCAGACAGAAGACTATATTACTGGCCGCTTTGGTTAGGAGAGGCCTATGCCAAACGAGCACACCGACAAGAGATACGAAGAAGAGTTAAGGAAACTCCGTGAGGATATCCTTTATATGGGCGGCCTGGTTGAAGACCAGATTCTCAAGTCGGTGCAAGCGCTGGTGGAGCGAGATTCCGAGCTCGCTGAGATCATCATCGAGCGAGACCATGAGGTGAACCGCTTGGATGTTGATATCGACGATGTCTGCATTCGCCTCTTGGCGCTTCATCAACCGGCCGGCCGTGATCTCCGCTTCATCACAACCGGTTTGAAAATCACCACAGACCTGGAAAGAATTGGCGACATTGCCGTAAATTTCTGCGAACGCACGTTAGAATTGAACCAGGAGCCCCAGCTTAAGCCCTATATCGACGTTCCTCGAATGGCGACGATAAGCCAACGCATGATTCGAGAAAGCCTGGACGCCTTTGTTCGTGAAGACACCGATCTCGCGCTCAAAGTGTGCAAGGACGATCAAGAAGTCGACGACCTGAATAGCCAAATTTTTCGCGAGACCATCAGCTTCATGATTGCGGATCCTCAAACCATCAATCGGGCGATGAAGATTTCCTTCCTCTCGAAATACCTGGAGCGGATCGCGGATCACGCGACGAACATCGCCGAGATGGTGATCTTTATGGTGAAGGGAAAGAGCATTCGCCACTTAAAGGAACTACCCTCCTCCGTCTGAATGCCATGGTAGCCGCAGAGCAAAAGATTCTAGTCATAGAGGATGAGCCCGACATACGCAAACTGGTGCAATACAATCTCGCCCAAGAACGCTTCAACGTTCTCGAAGCTGAGGATGGCGAACAGGCGCTAAAGCTCCTGCAACGGGAAAAGCCCAATCTCGTGATCCTGGACCTGATGCTTCCAGGTCTGTCCGGCATGGAACTCTGCAAGATCCTGCGGCAGCGAAATGACACAAGCAAGTTACCCATCCTAATGCTCACCGCAAAAGCTACTGAGGCGGACCGCATCGTCGGGCTCGAAATGGGAGCGGATGATTACCTCGCCAAGCCCTTCAGTCCCCGGGAGATGGTTGCACGAGTGAGAGCTATACTCCGCCGCGCAGAGTCCAAGCCGGCTCCGGAGAGCGCCGCGTCCTACGAGAAGGGGCCTCTCAGAATCGACTTTTCCACGTATGAGGTTTTCGTCCGCGGAAAGCTGGTGAAGCTCACATTGAAAGAGTTTGAGCTTCTGCGCTTTCTGGTTCAAAATCCTAGTCGCGTGCTCAACCGGGACCAGCTTCTCGATCGTGTCTGGGGCGGTGAAACGTTCGTCACCCCGAGGACGGTCGACGTCCACATCCGGCGCCTCAGAAAGGCTATCGAGAAGGATGATCGCAAGCCAAAATGGATCCTGACCGTGCGAGGTGTGGGATATAAATTCGATGAAAAGGCCGTGGAATAAAAGACTGATCTATAAGTTCTTCCTGTCGTATCTCGCCATAGTCATTCTGTTGTCGGTTGGTTTCTTCATTTACTCCAGCAATCTTCTTCGTGATGCCTACGTTGTCTCCTTAGGTAAGGTGATGGAGCAAAAGGTTTGGGTGCTTGCCCGGCTCCTCCCTTGGACTGAAGAACCTGGATCGCTCGACGCGATATGCCGTAGCCTTTCTCAGGAACTCGGGGTGCGAATCACGGTCATCAGGCGAGACGGTACTGTCATCGGAGATTCAGACGAGCCTGCCATCGATCTGGAAAATCACGGATCGCGACCTGAGGTCATCGAGGCTTTCTCGGGCGGAAGCGGCGGCTCGGTGCGGCACAGCACGTTGGTCAACCACGAGCTCCTGTACCGCGCCTATCGCCAGACGCAAGGCAATACCCAGCGTATCGTACGCGTCGCCGTGTCTCTGAACGACATTGAGAATGTCACGGCGTCTCTTGGCCGCACACTGTTCTTTGGCCTCTTGCTCTGCTCTCTATGCGGGCTAGGGGTAGCCTACTTCTTCTCTCGTCGGCTCAGCAAAAGGATAAACGGGCTCGTGGACCTTTCCCAAGCTGTAGCGCGCGGCGAGTTTGGACAGCGAGTTTTTCATCGCAACGATGACGACGAACTACAGGTGCTGGAACAGAATCTTCACGAGATGACTGTTAAGATTCGCGACAATATCAATGAAGTCCGGTCAGAGAAGGACAAATTCGACTCCATCCTTAGATGCATGGTGGAAGGGCTGCTGGTGCTCGATCCCAAGGGCAACGTGCTACTCATCAATGAGCAAGCCAAAAGAATGTTCCACGTGACCGGTGACCAGATTCAAACCGGTTCGTTCGTCGAGATTTCACGCAGCCCCGAGATGCGGAAGGTTGTACAAGAAGTCATGGCGTTCGATTTTTCCCAGAACGTCTATTCCAGAAGGGTATCGCTGGAAGATGGAAGATGGTTCCGGGTTAACGCCGTGAGCTTACGCAACGGCACCGAACGGACGAGCGGGTCAATTTTGGTGTTCCACGACATCACTGAGATCCAGCGACTGGAAACAGTGCGGTCCGATTTCGTGGCCAATGTCTCGCACGAGCTACGCACCCCATTAACGGCTATAAGAGGCTATGTCGAAACGCTGCTCAACGCGCCGCCCCCTGATCCCAGGGATAGTCAGCAGTTCCTCGGCATCATCGCCCGTCACTCGGAGCGACTTAGCCGGCTTACGGAAGATCTCCTCATATTATCGGATCTCGAATCCGGCAAGGTGCAGCTGTCACGTCAGCTGGTTGACACAAGCCATCTCATTCAGCGGGTCTTGGAGGTTTTTTGGGATCAAGCGGCGAAGAAGCAGGTGCAGCTTTCTCAAATCGTCGCGCCCGGTTTGCCGTCGTTGTCTGGTGATTTCGACCGCCTACAACAGCTATTCATCAATCTGGTCGACAACGCAGTAAAGTACACGCCGTCCGGGGGACGGGTCACGATCTCTGCTACCAGAGCCCCGGCGAACAACGGGGCGGAACCGCGTGTGGAGATCGCCGTGGCCGACACGGGTCCCGGCATTCCCGAGAAAGATCTACCGAGGCTCACGGAGCGATTTTATCGTGTGGACAAAGCGCGCTCTCGCGACATCGGCGGCACAGGCTTGGGACTGGCCATCGTAAAACATATCGTCCAGGCGCACAAAGGTGAACTAACGATCCAGAGTGTGTTAGGAAAGGGCACGACCTTTCGAGTGTTGCTACCCGCCGCCGAGCCTGCAGCGAACCGCAAAGCCGATTTTCCTCCTCTACACGGATAGTTCCGGCTGGCCGCGCCTGGCCGAGGAGTGCGCGGCCAACTCGCGCCTAACCGTGAACCGCTAAGTTTAGATTAGTACCAGCCGAGATTCTTGGTCTTTATTCGCCGTGAAGGGATAAGCGCGGGTAGAGACAGCCGGATGCGAACAACTAACAGATCAGGCCTCCCACTTCGCACGGACACGCTTCCTCTAGATCTCTCGCCGACCCTCTAACGCTTTCCCCAAGGTGACAGCGTCTGTATATTCCAAATCCCCGCCCATCGGCAGTCCGCGCGCGATACGCGTCACAGCGATGCCTAATGGCCTA
>DASQUN010000157.1:0-2725 GCA_035641275.1 Candidatus Udaeobacter sp.
GTCCGTATTGCAACGCAAGAAAACCATACCGCCGGGCATCATTTCTTCGGGGTAAACGTCAGATACTCTGAAACCAAGAATTCGGGTGTAAAAATCCGTGGAGCGTTCGAGATCGCTGACCTGGAGGACGATGTGACCTAATCTACTGATGTGAAATGGCATGCCTTTTGGCGGGCTCATGTTTTTCAACTTCTCGATGTTGACGACCATGGCAATTCTCCTTTTCAGCTCCGTATAGCACTTCTATCCTTCTCCTGCACCCGTGCGAAAAAGTTTTTGCCGGATGGCGAATTATGGCGTCGGACTACTTGCTCGGAGCGGAAGGCATGAGGCCGTGGGACTTCAGAAACTCGACGATCAATCCGTCAAAGCCCGCCGGATCTTCAATGCAACAGGCGTGGCCGGTTCTGGGCAGAATTCTATGCACCGCGCCTGGAATGAGCGACGCGGTTCTCTCTCCTGCGGCGAGGGAATTGTCGTATTCGCCGTTGATCACGAGAGTCGGAACTTTCAACGAACCGAGTCGAGGCGTCATGTCTGTTCCACCGCGCGCACGAAAGATTTGACCGATAGATTCACCACTGAGCCAAGGGTCTCTTTCGACAAAGGTGTTAAGCAGATACGTCCCCAGCTTTGTCTTGGCGAACTCCGGGGCAACCAACTCCTTCAAATGTTGGATATGATATTTGTCGACACCGATTTTGGTATAGCCGTAGATTCGATCGTCGACGCTTCCCCCGCCACCGCTATTACCGCCGACCAGGATCAGAGCTTTGAACGTCTCTGAATGATCCAGACCGAGCAAAAGCGCCATTCCGGAGCCGACGCTCACCCCGCCGAGAATGGCTTCCTTGACGTTTTCGTCGCGGCAAACGCCCAAGACATCGTCCGTCATGTCTTTAAGAGTGAAAGCGGTAGTCGGCTTGTCGGAACGCCCGTAGCCTCGGATGTCCACGGCAATGACTTTGAAATAGGTCGAAAAGTGAGCGATCTGGTACATCCACAGATTGTGGTCGAAGGGATTGGCGTGAATCATGATGAAGGGAAAGCCTTCGCCGGAAACTTCGAAGTAGATTTTGATGCCGTTGGCCGTGCTGTAGGGCATGGCTGCTTATCTGACGGTTCAAATAGTTCAAGCCGTTCAAGATGTTCAATCCCTAAAACTCAGCAAACTTCTTGTCGGTTTGAACAATTTTCAGTTGGCCTTCCTTGGCCGCTCTTGTCGGAGTTGCTCTTTAACCTCCTGCAGTTTCATCACGTCGGCGTACTTGTGATGCAGATCGAACAGGTTGACCTTATGAGATAGCGGACTTCGGTCGAAGACGCACTCTTCCACGATCGATACGTGATAGCCCAACGAGTAGGCGTCAACACAGCTGGCGCGCACGCATCCGCTGGTGCTTTCACCGCAGACGATGAGACTGTCGATACCGCTCTGCGTGAGGTGAGCGACGAGCGCGGTGCCGAAGAAGCCGCTGGCGCGTTCCTTGTAAATGATCACGTCTCCCGCCTCCGGCTTAAATTCCTCACGAATCTCAAATGCTTTGGGATCGATCTTCACCCGCTGCCGATTCGTGGCATAAACGGTGTCGGGGTTGGCCTCTTTGCGCGTCTCGGTCGTGGTGTAAAAGATAGGCATCTTCAACGAGCGAGCGACAGCGAACAAATCTTGCGTCGGTTTGATCGCCGTATAGGCGTAGATGCCGCACGAACTTTTATGATTTTTCACTAATTCGTGAGGATATTTTGGACCCCCCTCATAGACCAAATTATAAAGATCGATGGCAAGCAGCGCCGGTCTTTGGCCGATGTAGGTTTCGCGATGATAGGGCGTGTAAGTTTCGAGTATCTCCGGCGTTATGATGTCCTTCCAACAGTGATCTTCGAAATTGTTGATTGCCATGCAACGGCCTCCTACAAATGTCGGCAAGAATGTCTACCCTCTACTTTAGGCTCACGGCCTTGTCAAGGAAGCGTCTTATTTGCATCGTCCAGATCGATGTACGTCTGTATTTTGGACGCCCAGGGCGAGATCTTGTTGCACAGAAACATGCCGTGTGCCCCGGAGTTGTTCCTTAAAGCGGTAGCCCCTTACCGAGAAGAGATGGCGGTTGGCGTGGAATGCATCTTTACCTGCTACTGGCTCGCCGATCTGTGCGCCAAGCAGAATATCCCTTTTGTTCTGGGTCATGCGCTGTACATGAAAGCGATCCACGGCGGCAAAGCGAAGAATGACAAAATTGACGCTCACAAGATCGCTGTGCTTGTGCGCGGTGGTATGCTGCCGATGGCCTATGTCTATCCGCCTGAGATGCGAGCGACCAGGGACCTACTTCGCCGCCGCATGTATCTGATGCGCAAACGGGCGGAGCTGTTGGCCCATGTGCACAACACCAACAGCCAGTACAATCTCCCTGAGATCGGCAAAAAGATCGCCTACAAGGCTAACCGCGAAGGAGTCGCCGAGCGCTTCAGTGATCCCAGCGTGCAACGAAGCATCGAGGTCGATCTTAAGTTGATGGATCATTACGACCAACTGCTAACCGATCTGGAGCTGTATATCGTGCGAACGGCCAAAGAGCATGATGCCAATGCTTTGTATCTGCTGCGCTCGGTGCCCGGCATCGTGGAAAAACTTTCATCCAAACACGGCAAGGCCAAAGCTCTATCGATCCTCGCTCACAAACTGGGACGGGCAGTGTATTACATGCTGAAACGCAAACAG
>DASQUN010000158.1:0-15302 GCA_035641275.1 Candidatus Udaeobacter sp.
CCGGACAAACAAGTCGGAGCCGCCGGCGCGGTAGACGTCGGCTCTGACCCCGGGGTATTTCGCCTCAAAGGCTGCGACGAGCGCTTTGTAAGAGCCGCCCGCCAGTGAGGTGTACCACATCAACTTTCCTTCGGCCTTGGCGCCGGCGTAAAGCACCTGCTCGCGGTCTGCGCCCATATAGCTCACCAGCTCGTTTAGGCTTGCCGGCTTGCGCGTCTGCACCCAAGCCGGAGACGGGGAAAGCAAAAGGGCGAAAAGGATCGTTGCGACAACTCTCATTTCAAAGCCCTCCCGGAATTTGTTTTTCGCGTAGCCGCCCTATATCGCCGTCGGAGCTTTCAGTCAACGCGGTCCTGCGTCCCCGAACTTGCATCGCTCGGGGTGGTTGGCTAACCAAAGCATCTGTTCCAACCGTTCCAGCCGTTCAATGGTTCGACAGGCTCACCATGAGCGGGTCGAACTTTCGCTCATCCTGAGTTCGTCGAAGGATACGCTCCGTTCAAATCGTTGAACTCACCGATTCGCCAATAAGCGGTGGAGCTCACTCTATTTTTAATACGGGGGCAACCGCGGTTTGGGGTCGAATCTTTACCTTTGCGGTCGGCAAAGCGACGGAACGCTCCGCAATTCGGTATGGCTACGGCGCAGTCTTTTAATGAGAACGTTTTACCAGGTGGCTGCGTGATTCCAATCTTGATGGCTTTACGGGACGCGTCTGCTGTCAGGCCCAGTGGTTTCAAGACTCCTCGTTGAGAATTTCGTCGTTCGCGCTCATCCAAGTAGCGATTCGGCCGGGATAGCGAGGCGTTTGCGCAAAGAACGCATCATCTCAACTGTCAGTTTTCTTTTTTTGTTGAGAATCTCCGACACTCGGCTCCGGCCCCCGAGAATGTCCGCCAGGTCCGATGGCTTGAGCTCAAGCTGCTCCATCCGAAACTTGATGGCTTCGATCGGATCGGGAGGGTCGATCCTGTGGTGTTTCTGCTCATAGGCCTCGACCAGCGTAACCAGCACCTCCAACCGGTCGCCCTTTGCGGTGTTCGGCTTTGCGTCCCAAAGCTTTTCAATCTCTTTAAGCGCTTTGTTGTAGTCTCGTTCGGTTTTGATGGGTTTGATCGTCATGTCAGACCTCTTCTGCTTTGATTTTGTCGTACTCCGCATGAGTGCCAATGAACCGGATATAAACAACCTGAAACTCGTATTTGACGGCTACGACCAATCGGTACGTATTTCCCTTAACGTTGAATACGACGCGGTTGTTGCCAAGAATGCTCGCCGTGCGGTACGCACTCTTGATGTCCTGCGGGCTTCTCCAGTTGGCTCTCCTGGCCTCTGTATACCATGCCCTTAAGGGACTCTCGGCATCCGGATGTTTCTCCCAAAAGGACTTCAGTGTCTTCACAGAGATAACTCGCACAATCCAGGATAGCGTGTTCCCATTTTGGGAACAAGATAGCTGAATACCAAGTTCAAGAGGGCACCGGGGTCAAGTCTTTTACCTTCGACATTTAGCGCCGCGACAAGTTTCAGGATTCCCTTCCCCCGGTTCGAATTGCCATCTGCCGATTGAATTTCATGCTTGCAGCAAGTTTCCCATTGACATAGCTTATGCGTGAGTCGGAGGAGCTTCTGTAGGGAGACAGTTGTTAAAGGCGAGCAGGAGATGAGTGACAGAGAATCACCATCATTCTACGAGTACATCGCGTTACCCGATCGGAAGCCGCTGCGCTTTCCAAACGGCGCGCGTCTGGCCCTTATCATCACGATCAACCTGGAGTATTGGGAAAAGACACGAGCCGGCCAAAAGGAGCCCCTGTTCACCGGCGGTCCGATGACGATTCCGCATGCGTTGCCGGGAGACGTGTGGGATACCGCAAACTGGACCTGGCGCGAGTATGGTCAACGAGTGGGAGTCTGGCGGCTGATCGAGACATTCGACAATGCGGGTGTCAAGCCCTCCTGCACGGTCAATGGAATCATGATGGTGGAACGACGCCGTATCGTCGATGCGATCAACGAGCGGGGCTGGGAACTGGTAGCGCACAACTGGGCACAAAATGATCTTCTTAGTGACTACGCGGCCAGTCCGGACGCGGAACGCGCCGTGATCAAACGCACCCTCGATAAGTTTCGGGAGGTAGTTGGCCGCCCGGCAAAGGCGTGGCTCTCTTCAGCCATTCGCGGGACCCCACACACTGCCGCCTTTCTCAAGGAGTTTGGGCTGATCGCTTACTGCGATTACTTGAACGACGACCAGCCGTACCTAATCAAAACCGTTCACGGACCCATCGTGTGCGTACCTTATTCAAACGACATCAACGATTTCAGCCTTTTCGCCCGCGGCGGTATGTCCAACTCCAGCGGCGCCGAGACGCTCAAATCGTGCTTCGACCAGCTTTACGCCGAAGGCGCGAAAACAGGCCGCATCATGAATCTTGGATTGCATCCTCACGTCATGGGCCAGCCGCATCGGATCGGCGCCCTGCGTGAATTCATCGCATATGCTCGATCACGCAGGGACATCTGGTTCCCGAGCCGCGAGGAACTGGCCACGTGGTATCTCGATAACCACGCGTCGCATATTCCGGAATAGTGTATGGCGAAGACTGCGGCTGATATCGTTTTTAAAAACGGCCTGATCGTAACGCCCGCGGGCACGCTGCAGGGTGGCGTTGCGATTGCCGATGGGAAGATTGCTGCCGTGGGTCAAGATGCGTTTTTACCCGCCGGGTCACGTGAAATCGATTTAGCCGGAAAGTATGTTCTACCAGGAGTCATCGATCCTGAGGTTCACCTAGGGAGTCATCGGTCGTTGGCCGATGACTTCCGTTCCGAGACACGGGCCGCAGCCGCTTCGGGAGTTACGACCTGGGGCCTGCAGCTGAACAGTCTGTTTATTACGGGCGGCGCGGACAGGGTCAAGGGACCAGCTGACATTCCAACTTTCACCGAGGCGATGCCTGCTTTCTTCGACGCCTGCCGTTGCTCCGCGATCGATTTCTTTCTCACCCCGATCGTGGGAACCGAAGCACACGCCGAAGAGATGCCCCGTCTTGCAAAAGAGCACGGTATAACTTCCTTTAAGCTTCATCTGCAGATGCAAGGCTCGTGGAAACCCAGCTGGCCCAATTATGCTTTCGACGACGGGACCGTCTATTCAGTGTTTGAGACAGTCGCCAAGCTCGGGCCTCCCGCGATCGCGCTGCTCCACTGCGAGAACTGGGAAATCGCCCGGGTTCTGGAGAACCGGCTTAAGGCCGCTGGCCGCGCCGATATGGGGGCATGGGACGACCGTTCACCGTGGTTGACCGAGGCCGGGCATGCACGAACGTATTTATACTACGCCAGAGTTTTAGGCTGTCCCGTTTACATCGTGCACGCCACAACCAAGGAAACATTAGCCGAAATTGAGAACGCTAAACGTGAAGGTCTCGTGGTCTACAGCGAAATCGGCGCGCATTATCTCGTGCTGCACAAGGATGCCTGGAAGATCAATGTGCCGCTGCGCGACCGGTCGACGCATGAGGCGCTTTGGCAGGCATTATCGAACGGCGCCATCGACTGCATCGGTAGCGATCACGTAGCGCACCAGAGGACACGCGAGTCCATGGAGACGGGCAATGTCTGGACAACCATTAGTGGATTTCCCTCCCGAGTAGAAGGAATGCTTCCTATGATGCTGAGCGCGGGCGTAAATAAAGGGCGGATTTCCATAGAGCGCTTGGCGCAAGTCGCCAGTGAAAACCCCGCCCGGATTTTTGGGCTTTATCCAAGAAAAGGAGCGATTCTCCCGGGCGCTGACGGCGATTTGGTCGTGGTCGATTTAAATCGCCGCGTAAAAATCACGCGAGACATTCTCCACACCGTCACGCCCTGGAGCATTTATGAAGGCTGGGAGGTCACTGGATGGCCGGTAATGACGGTTGTGCGCGGTCATATTGTCATGGAGTATCCTGAAAAAGAGTCTCGCGCTCGCGTGACTGACGCGCCCGTCGGCGAGTACCAAAGGCGGCACCTTTCGCATAGCGGGTAGCGAAAAGAGGCCTGAGGCTTAGGCTTAAGTTAAGTATAATGACGGATAAAAGCTGGCTAAGTTAACCTCAGCCGTAACCTTAGCCTCCTTAGATTAACGCTGCTACTTAAAAATCTCCTTCAGCCGAGCGATCAGGGGAGCCTCCAGGTTGAAGATTTTCTTAACGTTCTCCTCAAGCTCGACGCCATCGGCAGGATTAATATCCAAATTGGCTTTTTTTGCCTCGGCCAGAAATTGAGAATCCTTCATGGTTTCGGCAAAAGCCTTGCGTAAAAGCTGTACTCTGACCTTAGGTGTGCCGGGAGGTAAAACGAATGGACGGGCTGTCGGACCCAAGCTATGGGCTCCGACCTCCAGGAGCTTGCGGGACTGCGGCGTCTTGGCAAACTCCACATCTAATGGAACGTTGAGGAGATCTGGATGCCGTTTGCTCACGTGTTGGACGACAACGGTAACGTCCCCCGATTCAACTTCTTTACGCCACGTCGACTTAAACGATTCCCAAGCATTCGTAACGCCCAAAACCTCGCCGCTGTTGAACGCGAGGCGGACATCGGCGGTCCCTTTATAGCCGTCCACCACCTGAGCCGGGAGCTCTATAGCGGCCATGAGGAGTCGTGGTATATCTGACGTGGCTGTCCCTGGGGCGATACCGCCGATTTTCAATGGGGTCTTGGCGGTCAGCCACTGCTGCATGCTCGTAACCCCACTCATCTTGGATAATCCGGTAACGTAATTGTCCTGGGTGGGGACGCCGATGTATTCAAACTTTCGCGCGTCAAAGTCAATTCCGGGCTTTTCCAGCAACTGCTGTATGAATAGACCGCCGATGAAATGACCTATGGTGAGACCGTCGGGCTTGGCGGCTTTATAAAGGTGATTGGCTGAAATCAAGCTGCCGGCGCCGGTCATATTTTCGACCACGATAGTAGGAGTACCAGGTATATGTCTTGTCATGTGACGAGCGATGAGCCTCGCGTAGGTATCATAGCCGCCTCCAGCCGAGAAGCCGACGATGATTCTTATGGTTTTCGCGTTGTAGAACGGGTCTTGAGCAAAAGCTTGCCCGGCGCCCAAAACCAGGAAAGTAACCAGAATCTTCGCTACTAGTTTTTGCATCGACCTTCCCGTTATAGCTGCCTTTGTAGTTGACCCCTACTGGAAATGAGAGTTTCGTGTCAACAGAGCGTTGAAACAGTAAGCACGCGATCGGGAATGTATATTTTTAATCGCGCGGGCCATTTCTCGTACCGAGAGCATGCCGCGGAATTCAATGAAATGCTGCGTAGCTTCATCGAGCGAAACGAGTGAGGATTTCGGAAGCTATAGCGAGCCGGCGAATTGCCTCCGTCGACCGGATTTGTGGGAATCTGCGGATTTCTCTTTTCAAGTGCCTCCTTTTGGAATAAACATCGCTAGCAAGAATTCATCATGAGGAGGAGTCATGGCCGTTATCGTTTCTATTTTCGCTGCTGTGTTCGTGACCGTGGTTTCGCATCAAGCCAACGCGGCTTCGGCGGAGGATTTTTATAACGGTAAGACCATCCGAGTCGTTGTCGGGTTTGCCGCTGGTGGAGGATTCGATAGTTACGCGAGAATCCTCGCGCGTCATATGCCAAGGCATACGCCCGGCAATCCGGCGCTGATTGTCGACAACATGGCGGGCGCGGGCAGCCGTCTTGCAGCAAATTATCTTTACAAAGCCAGCGCTCCTGATGGCCTGACCATCGGCAATTTCATCGGCTCGCTCATAATGCAGCAGGTTCTCGGCGATCAGAGCGTCGAATTCGACGGCCGCAAATTCGAATGGCTCGGCGCGCCGGTTACGGACGAGACGGCATGCGCCATCACGACTGCCAGCGGCGTTACCAACATGGACGAGTGGCTTACCGCGAAAAAACCGGTGAAGCTTGGAGGCGAAGCTCTGGGCGCCGAGATCGAGGCAAACGTTCGTAAACTGTTTCAGCTCGACTCCGGGATAGTAATGAAACTGAAGGAGATTCTGGTCCCGAAAAAATAGTCGAAGTAACGCTCGCCGATTTACGTAGTCGCCTATGGCGCCGCGCTGGCGCGGATGCGCCCGTCGTACCGCTTATCGCCACTCCGTCCGATCCGGGTGATAAACAGCGGTCGTAAGATGGCACCCGTTCAGATGAAAGATGCCGATCAAGCGAACCGCTCGGCGAAGCGTTGCGTCCCTCGGGGTGCGCGGGTCAGGTCTTGCAATGACACACGAACGGCTTCGCCCAAGGCGATGAGTGGATAACGGCTCGGGATCTTTTTTCTCCCGCGTAATATTCGCCGTGCTCGATCGCTCGGTTCACGCAAGCAGGTGAAGCGCGGTGACGGCGAGGATTTTCGCCGCGGCGCGGACTTCGGCGAGCGAGACCAGGTCTTGGTCGGTATGGGCCAAACGCAGATCGCCGGGGCCGAACATGATCGTTTCAATGCCGCTGCGGTTGAGAAAGCCGGCATCCAACGCCGGGGGCGAGTAGAAAGTCTCTGCTTGTCGCTTGCCGATCTCGTACGTCGCGTGAGCGATCGCCTTGGCGAGCGCACAGTTGGCGGATACCTCGGATGGATACATGAAGGCGCCGGCGCTGACTTCGATGGCGAAGCCCGTGACCTCTTCGAGGGCGGCTTGGATATCTCGCAACGCGATGTCGGGATCTTCGCCGGGCAGGAGTCTCCGGTCCAACGTGAAGCGACAAACATCCGGAGTCGTGTGCTTGATCTCCGGTGCGCTGCTGACATGGGTCACGGTGAGAGTCGCGCTGCCGAGGCCAGGATGTGCGTCTCTCAGTGGCAGGCGGTCCAGTCGTTCCATAACGCGGCGAAAGCCGTCGACGGCATTGGTGCCTTGCCAGGGCATGCTGCTATGGACCGATTTCCCGCGCACGATGATTTCCACGTCGATCCTGCCTTTATTGCCGAGACAAATTCGATTGCCCGTGCCGAGCCCGACGATGGCGGAGCGCCCGCCGATCGTATCGTTCTCCAAGATGAAGCGTGCGGCGTCGTGGCGGCCGGTTTCGCCGGCTAAACTCACCGCCAAAATCAGCGGCGCGCGCAAGCGAACTCGAGCGCGCGCGACGAGCGCCGCGGCGTAGATCATCGCCGCCAAGGCGCCCTTTTGTTCGCAGGCGCCGCGACCGAGAGCGCATTCGCCGTCGAGGCCGAACGGCGCGCCGCTCACGATCTCACCTGAAAACGGTTGCGGCAGCGACCCCGCCGGAAAAGTCATGGCGTAAGCCATCAGCAGCAGACCATCCGCGCCGCTGCCGCCGCGGCGCCAGATCAAATTGCCCATGCCATCGATGCCGCCCTGGTTTCCGCTCAGTTGAGCCAGCCGTGGCGCGACCATTGCGGCGATGAATTTTTTCACCTGTGGATCGGCTTCGAGCTCCTCGGTACGAGGGGAGGGAAAACGCAGCAGGTCTTGCAGTAACTCGTCGATTTCGCGGTCACGCGCAGAGCGCTCGATGGCGGCAAGGGCTTCTTGCGGAGTCATGGTCGAGACCCGGGGGAAATTTCACCAAGCCGCTTCCAACACTTCCATCACTTGCGCGGCGCTCCGGACGGGTTTCGGATTGGTATGAATGCTGTAGTCGGCCAGGGCATCGGCAGCAACCCGACCGAGTCCGTCGTGCGGCACGCCGAGTTCGCGGAGCTTAAGCGGCAGTCCCATGCGCCGGTTCATGGCGAAAACATGTTCGGGCACCGCGGCGGCGATTTCTTCTTCGTTGGCGCCGGCGATGGCGATTTCGCGCGCCATACGCGCATAGGCTTGAACAGTGGCGTCGAGATTCCAACGCATCGCGTAGGGCAGCATCAGCGCGTGGATTTCGGCGTGGGGCACTTTGTAGCGGCCGCCGATCGCATGGACGATGGCGTGATGGATGCCGGTCCATGCGCTATAGACGCCCATGCCGGACAGACAAGCCGCCATTTGCACTTGACTCAAAGCTTCGAGATCCCGTGAATTTTGCACGGCGCGCGGCAAGTAGCGCGCGAGCAGGCCAATGCCTTTGAGGCAGTAGGCTTCGCTGAGTGGTTGAGTTTCGGTGGAATACACTGCTTCGACGCAGTGCGCCAGGGCGTTCATGCCGGACGCGGCGAGGAGTCGCGTCGGTGCGGTGGCGGCGGCCTCGGCATCGAGCAGCACGGTACGCGGCGCCAACTTGGGATCGGCGACGATAAATTTCTTGTCGCCTTCGGTGATCCCGACGGAATAGCTGTATTCGCCGCCGGAGAGCGTGGTCGGGATGGCGATATGCGGCAGCTTGGGCGCCGGCATGAGCGGAACTTCTTTGCGGTTCGGCGGCGAGTAGCGGACGCCGAAGCGCGGCAGCGGGCCGCCCTCGGCGAGCAAAGCTGCCACGCCTTTGGCAGTGTCGATGGCGCTGCCGCCGCCGACGCTCACCAGCACGTCGATCTGCGCGCCGCGCGCCACTTCGACGGCTTTCTCGATGGAATCGGTGGGCGAGTGCGGCCTGACCTGAGCGAAAATGGCGGCAGCTTTGGCGCCGAGGGCGCTGGTGATGCGCCCGAGCAAAAAAGTCTTGGCGACCGAAGGCGAGATCACTACCAGTGCGCGTTTGCCGCCGAGCCGCTCGACCTCCTCGGCGAGCTTGCCGATCGCGCCAGGGCCGGAAACGATGCGCTCGACCCTGGGATTGTGAAAGACAAATGTCGATCCGGCCATTTTGTTTGGTTGCGCTCCCGAGAGGTTTTTTTCCGACGCTACAGAATGCAGCGCCGAAAACTATTTGAGAATTTCCTTCAGCCGCGTCACGAGAGCCGCGTCGAGGCGGAGCAATTCCCTCACGTTTCGCTCCAACTCTTCGCCCGAGCCGGGATTGATTTCCAGATTGGCCTTGGCGGCTTCCGCCAGCATTTCAGGGTCTTTGACCACTTGCATGAAAGCTCGGCGCAAGATCTCGACCCGGTCCTTGGGTGTGCCAGGAGGCATCAGGTAGGGACGCACGGCGGCGCCGTGCGCCTGCAACACCGCTTGTATGAGTTTTCGCGCTTCGTCGCTCTTGGCGATATTCACGGCCAAAGGAACTTTGGGCAGGTCCGGATGGGCTTTGGCGCTGAACTGCAGGACGAGCAACACATCGTTTGAGTCAAGTTCCTTGCGCCAAGTCGACCGGAACGATTGCCAAGAGTTGCTCAGCCCGCTTACCTCGCCGCTTTCGAAGGCCAGCCGAATCGGCGCCGTACCCTTGTAGCCCGATACGATTTGGATCGGCAGCCCGAGGGTGACTTCGGCGACTCTGGGAATATCGTAGGTGCCGTCACCGGCCGCGATGGCGCCAAATTTAACCACGGTCTTAGTCGTCAACCATTGCTCGACGCTGGTGATGCCGGTGCGTTTCGCTAGGCCGAAAACGAAATCATCCTGGGCAGGCACGCCGATGTATTCAAACTTGAGCGCGTCGAACTCAATGCCAGGCCGAGCCAGCAGCTGTTGCAGAAACTGCCCGCCGACGAAATGGCCGATGGTAAGACCGTCAGGTTTGGCTACCTTATAAAGATGATTCGCGGCGAGTAAGCCGCCGGCGCCAGGCATGTTGTCGACGACGATCGTTGGGCCGCCAGGGATATATTTGCTGAAGTGGCGGGCGATGACTCGCGTGTAAGTGTCGTAGCCGCCGCCGGGCGAGGTGCCGACGATCATCCGGATCGTTTTCCCCTCGTAGAACGGCGCGGCGCCCTGGGCGGCCCGTCCATTCGCAGATAAAATCATCGCCGCGATGAGCGGAAGCGCTACGGTGGGCCACGTTGCTTTGCGGAGTACATGGTCAAACGCTTTGTCGGACATCTTTGCTAGCTCCTGGCAAATATTTTTTGTGAGCGCAGTCGGGTAATCCGTAGGCGGCTGCGAAATTCAAATCTCCCAACGGCCGGCCCACATTGCGATTTATCCGACAAATGTTGGGTCATTGCAAACATCGTAATCAATAGTGAAAAGCTGGCGGAACCGGGGGGGCATCGGAACGGGGAGGCATCGGGGTCAGGGGAGCATCGGGTCACTCATGAAAAGCTTGTCAAGGCGTTAACCAGTGAACGCACCTCTTTTTGTTGGGGTGGGGTTGAGCTCTTCAACCGGGATCACCCCTTGGTTTACCAGAGTCCTGTTCGGTCTGAATCGACCAATCGGTCAGTCACTCATCCGTGCTCTTCGGCACATTATTAAGTTCGACTCTGGTCTCCTAATCAAATCTTCGGATCTCCGGGTTAACCCGCGACCATGACCCCACGAGGATGACCAGAGCGGTGACAACGGCTTCTTGCGAGCGCCGCTGACGCGACTTGCAACTACTTTATTGGGCGAAACTTCGGCAGGGTGTATTCCGGGCAGTCTTCGTAGACCACTTCTACCGCCATGCCAATTTCGATGTCTTCCGCCAGGCAGTCCACCACATTGCTCACCAGCCTCCCGCCCTCCTCCAGGTCCACCAAAGAAACGTTGTAGGGGATCTTGTCCTGATAGGACGGATGCCAGGCGCGATGATAGGCGATGTGAGAGTAAATTTTGCCCTTGCCGCTGAGGGGCACCCATTCGAACTCCGATGCCAGGCAATGCGGGCAGAGAGCCTGGGGAGGGAAGCCAAACATTTTCTTGCAGGAAGAGCAGCGCTGTTGCGTCAGCT
Organism: Candidatus Udaeobacter sp.; assembly: GCA_035641275.1. Taxonomy (GTDB): domain Bacteria; phylum Desulfobacterota; class Binatia; order UBA9968; family UBA9968; genus DASQUN01. The sequence goes on from DASQUN010000158.1 coordinate 10,693, forward strand.
TATGCTGTCGCAAATTGGCCCAAAAGGGCTTGGCTTCGGGTTCTTCGAGATAAGGCTGGCCTCGGCGCGTCGCACGCCCGCGTTCGTCTTTGCTCATAATGCCCCCAAAATTAAAGTTGCATGCATGGCCAGGCTGCCGCCATGGCCGCTGACGATACCCACTTTGGCGTTGGTCACTTGGCGCTCCGCCTCGACTTCGTTGCCGCGCAACTGCTTAACCGCTTCGGTAATGTGCAGTTGGCCTTCAAGGTGCGCCTGAGACAACAGCCCGCCGTGGGTATTGAGCGGGAGTTGGCCGCCGATGGTGATGCGGCCATCCTTAACGAAGTCCTTGCCTTCGCCTTTTTTGCAGAAGCCGTAATCTTCCAGGGTGATCATCGCCGTGATCGTAAAACAATCGTAGATCTGCGCGAAGTGCATATCTTTGGGCTTCAGCCCGGCCATTTTATAGGCCGTCTCGGAAGATTTTTTCCCGCCGAGAGTCGTGAGCGTCGGCGCATCCAGCAGACTGAAGTGCGGGTGGTGCTGGCCCATGCCCAGGATCGCCACCGGCTTTTTGGGAAAATCCCGCGCCCGCTCGGCGCTGGTTACCAGCACCGCTCCGCCGCCGTCGGATTCGAGCGAACAATCCAACAACCGCAGCGGCGCAACGATCATGCGCGACATCTGATGATCTTCGATGGTGATGGGCTTTCGCATCGTGGCATTTTTGTTCAGGCTCGCGTGTTTGCGCGTGGACACCGCGACATGCGCCAAGTCCTCGCTCGTGGTGCCGAATTCATACATATGACGTTGTGCCGCAAACGCGTGGCCGCCGGCCGCGGCAAAGTGGCCCCAGGGCTCTTCCCAATGCTCGTCGCCACGCCGGATCGGATAGCCGGGCGTCGGATCGGGAGTTGAGCGTTTCCGCGCATGGACGCACACAACCGTATTTGCCATGCCGGCATCGATCGCCATCACGGCGTGCTCGACCATCGCTATGGGAGTCGCGCCGCCGAGCGCGAGATCGGTCGCAAACAGCGGATCGATACCTGCCATGTGAGCCAGCTTAACGGCATAGCTCCGGTGCGAATCGTTCAAAGGCTGGTTGGTGAGCAGGCCGTCGACCTGAGAGCTTTTGATCCCCGCATCGTCGAGACACGCTTTGATCGCCTCGAGATGGAGCGAGTTGGTCGTTGCATCAGGTCGTTTCCCGACAACCGTCTCGCCGATACCGACAATGCAATATTTGCCGCTAATGTTAGACATAGGTTCCTCGTTCCCAAAGCATTCGCGAATAGTGATCGACGACGGCGCAACTTGTCTCGTCAATCGCGAATGTTTTTAGCGATCTTACGTTACGTTAATTCGCTGTCAAGCGAAGCGCGGCAGTTGGGCATTGAAGGTGGGAAGGGCAGGCTTCCGTCTTGCGTTATTTGTTAGTGTCCAATGTGGGCGACCAGGCGCATCTTTGGTTTAACAGTCTCGCCAGCAGCGCCTTTTTCGCGTTACGCAGGTCGTAGGTCATTAGCCGGTTCATCCAGAAGTCCCACCGACGTTTTGAATAACCTTCTCAGGCAAATCGCGGTGTGTCCAGTGATGCCTCTTTCGCACTTCGGTATCGCCGCGATTCAGTTGGGAATCCGTGTTCATGCTTGGGTGCGGTCGAATTTAGAGTCACGTTTTCACGGTCACGATCACGTCTCTGTTGCAGCGCGGTGGGCCAGAAGAACTGCGAGAATATCACCGCGCCACCGACCGCGTTCGGGGCATTACCTGAGAATTTGATGAGTCGTTAGTGCGGCTTGCGTAGTGCTGATCCAGCGCAGTCGCGCCGCTACCGGCCGGCCGCGATGCCCAATTCCTGATGCGCACGGCGCAGGTAGCTCATGTCAAGATATTTCTCCGGCGTGGGATATGGCGGCTGCTTGAACAAGCGCTCGCCCATCAGATCGATCAGCCGCTGGAACCCGTCGCGGTTGACGGTACCGTCCCGGCTGATGATTCCCTGCGCGAGATATTCGTCGACGTTGACCCGCGTATACTTCAAAGGAATGCCCGTGCGTCTGCTGACCAGCTCGGCGGCCTCTTCCTTGTTGGCGTGCGCCCACTGCATTGCGCGAACCATGGCTTTCAAGTATCGCACGGTCAGCGCGCTGTTCGCCTCGGCCCAGCGGCTGTCAACGATGAAGCTGTGAAACTGTAGGTTGGGAATATAGTCGTGCAGGCGGGCGATCTCCGTATAGCCGAGCTCGCGCGCCCGCGGCAGGTCGCCGCCGAGGACCATCGTCGCCGAGGTGTTGCAGCCTTTGAGGCTCGCCAGCCGCTGTGTGGTCGGCCCGCCCTGAATGATCGAATAGTCCCGGTTGAGCTCGAGCCCTTCCTTCTTGAGCATCTCGCGGAGAAAGATCGTGCTGCCGGAGACGAGGCTCACGACGCCGATGGTCGTTCCTTTGAGCTCCTTAATCGTCTTGTATTTGCCGCAGCCGACGAGCGTGTAAGCGGCGATCGGCACCGTTCCGCCGAGGATCTTGAGCGACGCGCCGCGCTCGACGGCGTTGATCGCGGGCGTCGGATCGACGATCGCCACGTTCACCTGGCCGGCGATCAAGGCCTGAATCAGCGTGTCGGTCGAGCCGATCAGGACGACGTCACCCTGGATGCCCTCCTGAGCGAAGAAGCCTTTGTCGTTGGCGGCGTAGTTCGGCAGCTGCTCGACGGTGCGCGACACGTTGCCGATGATCACCCGGTCGGCAGCAGCGGCCGCCGGTACGCCGGAGCACGCGAGGCCGGCGGCCAATAAGTATCCCAGCACTCTGAACGACTTCTCGACCATCATCGCTGCCCTCCTATTCAAGGCTTTCGATAGTAGTTGGCGTAATAATGGTCGGCGATTTCGCTGCCGGTCGCCTTCCAGACGCCTTCGTGCCGGCAGATGTAATTCAGCGCCGCGTCGAGATGCTTGCTGCGAAACGGCAGGCCGATGACGAACGGGTGCAGAGGGATCGTCATGATCCGCGGCTGCGCCGCACCCTCGGCGTACAAGACGTCGAATTGGTCGCACACCATTTGGAACCAGTCCTTCGCCGTCGCCCCGCCCTGATACATCACCCGGATGTCGTTCAATCCCTGTTGGTACGGAATCGCAATCATGCGTCCGGACTTGACGCGCATCGAGACCGGATGGTCGTCGATGCCCCAGTCGCAGACGTAGTCGTAGCCTTCGGCCGCGAGATGGTCCAGGGTGTCGGAGCTTTCGTCGCCGCCGCCGGGACCGAGCCATCCGCGCGGCGCCTTGCCCGTCGCCGCGGCGATCGTCTCGCGGATTTGCCGGATGACGCCGCGCTCCTCTTCCGGCTTGTACTGGGTGATGCGGATGTTGTTGGTGACGCCGTGGCCGAGCCACTCCCAGCCGCGCTTGTTGCCCTCCGCGATGATCTGCGGATGGTGCGAGCAGACGTCGGAGTTCAGCAGCACGGTGGCGCGTATGCCGTGCTTGTCCAGCACCTCCATCATGCGAAAAACGCCGACCCGCGAGCCGTAGTCGCGGAGCGCGTAGTTCGTAACATCGGGCAGGTAAGAGCTCGCGCTGCCGGGCAGCGGCATGTCAATATGAAACGATTCAATGTTCGGCGCCACCATCAAAGCGACGCGAGCGTCGTTCGGCCAGCGGATCGGCTCGCGCCCGATGATCGGCGCGTAATCGTAACGGTCGGTCTTCATGGGTGCTCCTTCAAGCGATGTCGAATGTGTCACGAAACGCTATGCCAGCGGGGATGCTCGCGTCAAGCGGCAGAGAATTTGGATCCCGGGTGTCCTGTCCCGGATCGGACCATGACAACTTCTTGATTTAACAACGTAAGATAACATAAACGGCATCGTTTAATTGCTTGGAGCCGCGATTTTTAGCCTGAAAAGCGTCTTCTAAGGAAACCCGCTACTCCGAGCAAACCGTCATTTTCCGCCTGCCATGTCTGGCACATCACTCATCGCTGCCATCAGAGAAAATTTCTACTAAGGTTTGCCCGCGATCGACGCCGTTACTTGCATTGGGTTCGAAGCATTGATGGAGCGTATACGTTGCGGGAACAAGATCCTTACGCCGGCGATTTTGGCAGCGAAAGTGATTCGCTAAGCGTAGAAAACACCGTCTCCTGGCACGAAAATGCCGAAACTGCGGAGACATAGCGTGGTCCGACCCGCGAGTCTCAGCCTGGAAGCGTCCGCCGTGCCATTCACCGACGAGGTGGATTTCGTCCCGTTCGAGCCAACGCACCTGAAGGTCGCCGGGATTGTCCAGAAAAGAAAAGCCCGACCCAGAGATCCCAGGCGCCGCAGAACGAGGTTATGGCAGGAAAAATTCTCAGCGATGCTGTCCTGGATGTTCAAACTCATTCGTCGTAGAGATGAAAGAGGAAAACAAAGAGTGACCGAAACGACATATCAGCAACCCAAAATCCCGAAAGGAGAAGAAATCATGTCAGGACACACTATCCGGCTTCACCGCGTCCTCCGTGCGACCCCAGAAAAAGTGTATCGTGCGTTTCTCGATGGCGACGCCATGAGCAAATGGCTTCCGCCGAACGGGTTCACCGGGAAGATTCACCACATGGATGCCAAGGTCGGCGGCA
>DASQUN010000159.1:0-5726 GCA_035641275.1 Candidatus Udaeobacter sp.
TGTCGGGCTCACCCGCGACTTGCCGCTGGAGTGGTGGTATCGGCAGGTGCGCAGCATCCGCATCACCGAAGGAACGCCGGAAGTTTTGCGCTGGCGTTTAGCGCAACACCTGATTCGTAATCACAAATCAGCATGAGCGAGGCCGCGGAATCTGTCCAACTCCTGTCCGGCTTTCGCGTCCTGGACCTGAGTTCGTCCATGGGAGCGTTTTGCGGCAAGTTGCTGCGCGACCTGGGCATGGACGTTCTCAAAGTCGAGCCACCGGAAGGCGATGCGGCACGCCAGGAGCCGCCGCTCGCAAAAGGCGGAGGTGATAAAGAGCGAAGCTTGCGTTTTGCGTACCTTAATGCTGGAAAGCGCAGTATTACTTTAGATGTCGAGAAAGCCCGCGGCCGAAAGCTCCTGCTTGATTTGGTGGCGCGTTCGGACATCGTGCTCGAAACGTTCGGGCCCGGCACTCTGGCCGCGCACAATCTCGGCTACGACGGTTTATTGGAGCGGCAGCCCAAGTTGATTTTGGTTTCACTCACTGGCTTCGGCCAAGACGGACCCTACGCGCACTTCAAAACGCCGGACATCGTCGGCACGGCCATGGGTGGACTGCTCTATATCAGCGGCGACCCAGACCTTACGCCGTGCAACCCGCCTGAAACACAATCCTACTATTATGCCAGCCTGTTCGCTTCCTATGGCGTGATGCTGGCGCTCTGGCAGCGGGAAACGCGCGGCATCGGAGCGTGGATCGACGCGTCGATCCAAGCGAGCATGGCGCTGCACGAGCATGTCGCGTTCAACTATTCGGCGGAAGGGCGGATCATGAAGCGCGCCGGCAGCCAGCACCAGCACAACGCGCCGGCCAATCTATTCCAGTGCAAGAACGGCTGGATTGCGCTCTTCGTCACGCAGAACCACTGGCCGCTTCTGCTCAAAGTGTGGGAAGACCATTCGCCGGAGCTCGACGATCCGAAATGGATCAACAGCAACCTGCGGCGCGCTCATGCCGACTACATCAATGCGCAGGTGACTTCTTTCACCTCCCGGTTCCTCAAAGAAGATCTCGCCGAGCTGATGCAGAAGCACGGCATCCCCGGCCTGCCGGTAAACTCGCCGAAGGATTTCATGAAGGATCCGCACATCGAAACGCGCGGTTTCTTCGGCACCGTCACGCATCCGGTGCTTGGATCGTTCCAGCAACCCGGCAGTCCGTTTATAATCGACGGCAAACGCGCCGCGCCGTCGCCGGCACCGCTCTTGGGGCGGCATAACGAAGAAGTGTTTTGCGGCGAGCTAGGGTTGGAGAAAAGTGAGATGGAGGTGTTGGCCGCGGAGGGAATCATCTGATTGGAAAATCAGTCAGAAGTTAGGATTGCCTCGTGCGATTAGACTTTTCCTCTCCCTTGAGAGGCTGTGTCGCAATACGGAAGCGTCGTATTTCCCTTCTTCTGTCATTTCGAGCGCAGCGAGAAATCCTTGTTTCGACCAGAGGGAGAAATCCGCGGAGCGTTCTGAGGTGCAGCGGAAGAATCCTGCCTCAATTCAAGCTCCTTCACTGCGTTCAGGACAGGCCTCGCGTTCGCTCGGGATGACAATCCGAAATTGAAACATTGCGACACAGTCTCCAAAGGGGCGAGGAAAATAGAAGACGAAACGTGCCTAGCACCAATCAAATTTTAAATGGCGTCCGCATCCTGACCTTCACGACAGGTTATGCCGGACCATTTGCCGGCAGATTGTTGGCCAGCTACGGCGCGGAAGTCATCAAGATTGAGTCGCGCAAAGGCGGGCTCGATACCTTTCGCCACTACGGGCAACACAAAGATATAGATGCGGCGCCGCGGTTTATTGAATGCAACCTTGGGGTTCGCTCACTCGCCGTAAACCTGAAGCATCCGACAGGTGCGCGGCTGATCAAAGAACTTGCGGAAAGATCGGATGCGATCTTGCAGAATTTCCGGCCGAGGGTGTTGGATAAACTGGGGTTGGGTGATGACGAACTCAGAAAAGCCAACCCTAAGCTGGTCATTTTGAAGCTGCCCGGTTTTGGCTCGGAGGGGCCCAAGAGCGGATATGGAACGTGGGGTTTTAATCTCACCGCCTTCTCCGGCATGACTTATCTCTGGAATCATCCCGAGCAGGACCGGCCCGTTGGCAGCCAGGGCGTCTACCCCGATCATCTGGCGTTTATTATGGCGCCGACGGTTATGGTTGCCGCGCTGCTCCGCAGCCGGCTGACGGGGAAGGGCGTGTCGATCGATCTGGCACAGATCGAGGGGACGGCTTATACCCTCGGCGCGACTTACTTGGACGCCGCGGTGAACGGGCATGATCCGCAGCCGCAAGGAAACCGGGATCCGCTAGCGGCGCCGCATGGCTGCTTTCGTTGCCGTGGCGAGGATCGTTGGTGCGTGATCTCGGTGAGAAGCGACGAGGAGTGGAAAAGTTTTTGCCGGGTCACAAACCGGGAAGATCTGCTGACCGATTTTCGGTTCACGAACCAGCAGATGCGGATAAAGTATTTGTCTGCGCTCAACACGATCGCGCAGGAGTGGACGGAAGCGAGAAGCGCGGAAGAGGTGATGAACAAGCTGCAGTCGCGCGGTGTCCCTGCGGGTGTGGTGCAGAACGGCGCCGATCTCTTGAAGGATGTCCAACTGCGGCACAGAAACTATTTTGCTTCGTTTTCGGACTCGCTCATCGGTCCTTTTGAAATTCCGCGGAGCGGCTTCCTGTTCAGAGGGATGGCTGAAGAGCCGTTGCGGTTGCCGAACAGGTTCGGCGCCGACAATGACCAAATTCTCGGCGAAATCCTCGGCTACGATAAAGGGACCATCGATCGGTGGCGCGAAGAAGAAGTTCTAACGTAAGGTCTGGGGATCAACCATCCGGTCTTAGGCGAAATTGAGCGTATTTAGCTTGCGGATCACTCAAGATTCCTTCCGGCCTCGAGAGACTGTATCACAATGTGTCAATTTCGGATTGTCATCCCGAGGAAACGCGAGGCCTGTCCTGAACGCAGTGAAGGAGCTTGAATTGAGGCAGGATTCTTCCGCTGCACCTCAGAACGCTCCGCGGATTTCTCCCTCTGGTCGAAACAAGGATTTCTCGCTGCGCCCGAAATGACAGGAGAAGAGAGATGCGATGTTTCCGTATGACGACACAGCGTCTTACGGGAGAAGGCTAGGATGGGGGAATATAATAACTTCACCGTCATCGTAGAACCTCTCCACTTCGATAAGCTCAGTGTCGTGAGGGCGGTCGAACCGCGGTCAAGGGAGAGGAAGCAAAGTAGGAATTCGAGGAGACCAACGTGCTAAGAAAGATCTCTTCCCTCGCCGTCCTTCTGACGACTCTGCTGCCGCTCTTACCTGCTTTCGCCCAAGAAAAATTGAAGATTCGTGTTAGCTCAGCTACGAAAACCCTGGGTTACGGGCCGCTCTGGGTAGCATCGAAGCAGGGTTTCTTCGACCGACAAGGCCTCGACGTCGATCTGGTTGTGATACGGGCGTCCGATGTGGGGATTCAGGCACTCGCCGGAGGCTCGCTCGAAATCGCCGGCAGCGCTGCCGACGCGCCGATCGCGGCCGTAGAAAAGGGGCTCGACTTGGTGCTGATTGGCGGAATCATAAACGGACTGACTCAGTCTGTGATGGCGTCCAAAAAATTTAAAACCTACGCCGACCTGCGAGGTGCGACTTTTGGCGCCATCAGTCTTACGTCGGGTGTTACCTTCGCTCTCAGGCATGTCCTGAAAGCGAAAGGCCTCGACTATCCGCGCGATTACAAACTTCTTGTCATCGGCGGCTCGCCGCAAACCTACGCGGCTTTGACCACAGGACAGATCGATGCCGCCGCGCTGTCGTTGCCGCTGAATTATGCCGCTGAGGAATCGGGTTTCAACGAGATTGGACGATTTATCGACGTGATTCCTAACTATCAGCTTGCCGCCTTGTCGGTGAAACGTTCTTGGGCCGACAAGAACCGTCCTGTCGTCGTGCGATTTATGAGATCGATGGTCCAGACGTATCGATGGATCTATCAAAACAAGGAATCGGCCGTCGATTTTCTCGCGCAGGAGATGAAGCTCAAGCGGGACCATGCGCGGCGGGGCTGGGAATTTTACACGGGCAATCGCATGTGGCATCCCAATGGAGATCTCAACGTCGACGGCCTCCAGGTTGTTGCTCAGATCTATGCCGAGCAGACCCAAGCAAAAGGGGCCGTGCCCAAAGCCGCCAAGTACGTGGATCAGAGTTATCTGAGAGAAGCGTTAAAGGAATCGGAGCGGCGGTGAAGTTTGGCGTTTAGCGAACAGTAGTATGGTGTCCCAGAAATTCATTGGCAAAGTCGGTTCTCGTTTTCGTCATTTCCGCGGAAGCGGAAATCCAGAAGCGTTTGATTGATTTTCCTGGATTCCGGGTCGCGCTAGCTATCGCTAGCTTGCCCGGAATGACGATTAAATTATGTAACGAACTTCTGAGACACGACACTAATGAACTCATTAATAATATTGAAATGAGGAGGCGATTATGAAAGTGATCCATCACAAAGACCGACCGCTGTTGGAGTTTCCCGACGAACCTTGGCGTCCCGCCCTACGTATGGCAGTTAACCGCTCCGCCGGTGCCGACAAATTGTCCATCTGGTTGCATGACTTCGAAGGTCAAAAGCGCGCTCCGCTCCATTGGCACGACACGGAGGAAGTCCTGGTTTTTTTCGATGTGGAAGGCGAAGGCTTCGTTCGCGTCGGTGAGGAAGAATACAAAGTTGAAAGCCAGACGAGCGTTGTGGTTCCTCCCGGAACGGTTCACTGTTTCGGGCTGCGTGGCGAGGGAACCATGAAGTCTGCGTCTATTCTCCCTGATGCCGACGCGGTGCTTGGACATCGGATGTTCGAAATAGGCGATGAAACTTACGAGATCCCGCCGACTCAAAAGAAGTGATTTCGCTAAAAGCGGGAAGTCTTGATTAATTTTCTAAGCAACCCTATAAGTCGGCGATGGCCCGGGCAGGTTCGTAGGGTTGAGGCTAAGGCTCAGCTTGACCATAGCCTAAACCTGAACCTGTTTTCTTAGCAGCCGCTTTGTGGATCTACGCTGAGTGATTAACCCTCCGGAAACTTTAGAAACAGCACGTCTACGACTGCGAAAACCCGTACTGGAAGATGCCGATGAAATATTTCGGCAATATGCCCAGGACGCAGAGGTGACCAAGTATGTCAGTTGGCGTGCACATCGAGGCGTCAACGAAACCCGTGAATTTATTCGCGTGTGTCTGCAAGAATTGGCAGCAAAGAAGTCAGTTCATTTGGTTATCGTGCGCAAGGAGGACCATCAGTTGCTTGGCATGATCGGCTTGCGAGGCGGCGATCACAAATGGGAACTCGGCTACGTCTTGGCCCGAGCTTACTGGAGAAAGGGGTATATGACCGAGGCCGTTAAGGCTCTCATGACGTGGGCTTTGCAGCGGCCGGAGATCTACCGCGTTTGGGCGGTTTGCGATATCGACAACAAAGCGTCTGCACGGGTTATGGAAAAGGCCGGAATGCAGCGAGAAGGGATTTTGCGGCGCTGGAGTATTCATCCGAACGTCAGTGACGAGCCGAGGGATTCTTACTGCTACGCGATCCTAAAACAATCTCGGCGCGCCCGCTAAACGCGGCGGTCCGACGGCCCAGACCGGGAGAAAGTTCGTGTTTAAGTATCTAATAAAAGGTGAGGTGTAAGGGG
>DASQUN010000160.1:0-3949 GCA_035641275.1 Candidatus Udaeobacter sp.
GATATTCTTTTCGAAATTTTTGAATTGAGCTAGGCCCTGTTCAAACAGTGGGAGCGCCTCGGCATACTGCCCCGTTTCGTGATAGGTAGCCGCCAGGGGGAGATTGGTGAAATATTGATTAGGTTGTAATCGTAACGCGAGTTTCTGCATGAAGGCGGCCTCTGTATAACGTCCTTCCGCTTGCAGCCGGAAGCCGAAACGGGCGAATAAGCAAGCAATCTCCGCCATGGCCTCTTCCAGGTCACTCTTCGTGGCAATGCCGGGATAATGGTCGCGATGATAGCGGTAGTCTTCCGAAACGGAGACGAAACGCATGACGTCTTCCTTGGAACGAAAACGCGAGACGAGTTCGGCAAGAAAGCGGTGCGGGAGCCTCTTCCAATCCTTGCGAGTCGCCAAGAGTTGCAGAAGGCAATCTTGCTCCGAAAGCCCGGTTCTTTTCAGGGCGTGGTAGTGTTTCAGCATCGCGGTCACTCGCGACTTGGGGGTGACCACCCGCCGCGATAACATCCGGTATAAAGTGATTGCCGCAAAAACAAACAGAAGCCAGAACATCAGATTGTCCATGCTGACGGTCCTTGCTTGATAAAAGACATGAAAACCCCAACCGTCTTAAGTTGCGGATAAGGTCCCTGGACTGATCGGCGGCATATTCTCATACTAACCCCATGGCTCTACGCGGCAAGAGGGTGGACCGAAAAGTAGCGCTGCTTGTATCGTGTTCAGACTGGCTGAAAGGAGACCTGTTTCGGCGCATCGAAGAGTTCTGGCATGCGAAAGTAGTATTGGTGACGATTACGAAACCCTATTTCCGCGTCGCACGTCTCGATCCATCTTCGGACGGCTGCTTATTTGAGCCTTTGGAAGCAGAGCAGGATTTCAACATTACTCAGCTCGATCTCAACCAGTTTGAACCTTTAGTGCGGCGGTTCCTGGTAAACGGAAGTGCAACACATCGTAAAGCGCCACGCCCCGATTCGCCCGACTCCGCTCAACGGCAGTTTGATCTCGGCTGAAAGGCGACTCCCTCCGCATTGCAACGCTTCGCTCCAGTATCACATTGAGCGCTCATTCACCTATGGAAGCCTGATCATCCCGCTGGAAATTTCAAGCCGACAGGCCAAGCTGTACGGGCTCTGGTAAATTTTCTATTTTTAGCGGTTCGATGAAATTTTTCGGCCTCGTATTTTTGTTTTAGCAACGATCTCCCCATCGCCATATCGTGACAACGGTATCCCACATCAGACTGACTCGAAGCTCTAAAGATTTTCTCTCTGATACGTAACTCCTCCTTCCGTAAACAAGATCGATTCATCATCCTTCGGTCTCGTCTACTTACAGAGCCACGTATTCTGGTAAGAGAATATGGCACCATCCCGGTCGACCCCTCGGATGATGCAGGTGACGAGGGCGGCATTTCAGGCCGTTGCGAGCCTGAATGAACAGGCCACTGACCCCAAGAGCCACACCCTCGTCAGGATCACTTATACCTTAAGCTCTCCTGTCCTGTTACCTGCAAATTCCGATGGTAGACCCCAATCCTGCCGCGCAAACTCCGGACGGCAATCGATTCTGACCACCGAGAGTCTCGCGCTGCAGCACCGGGCACGCGTTGACAGAAAAGCTCATTATGGGATATTGCCTCCAAGCGAATAACCAAGTGTTTCTAACTTCGTCGGCATCCGGCCCGTTACCAACCCATGAAGGAGCAGCTCGATTCGATAGCCAGTTTTGTCTGGGGGCCAGCGCTGCTAATCCCCCTGTTGCTGCTCACCGGCGTATACCTGACGATCGTCCTGCGAGCACTACAGTTCCACAAGCTCGGCCACGCTCTGTGGCTGGCGCTCGTCAAGCGCAAGGAGGACGGCTACGCAGGAGACATCTCCCACTACGAGGCGCTCTCGGTCGCCCTGTCCGCCACGGTGGGCGTCGGCAACATCGCCGGCGTGGCCACCGCGATTTTCCTCGGCGGACCCGGCGCCCTGCTTTGGATGTGGGTCACCGGCCTGGTCGGCATGGCTACAAAGTACTCCGAAGCGTTCCTCGGCGTGCGCTTTCGCCGCGTTGACGCGGCGGGCGAGCAGTCCGGTGGCCCACAGTTCTACCTCTCCGAGGGGATCCGGGGCCCGCTCGGCTCTTTTCTCGCGATCTTCTTCGCCATAGCCGCGGCCATCGCGGCGTTCGGCATCGGCAACATGGTCCAGTCGAACACGGTCGCGGCGTCGATCCAGGACGAGTTTGCGGTCGCCACTTGGGTGACTGGCCTCATCCTCACGGTCTGCGCGGGCATCGTGATCCTGGGGGGAATAAAGTGGATTGGCTGGTTCACCGCGTTCTTCGTACCGTTCATGATCGTCGCCTACATCCTCGGCGCCGCCTGGGTGATCGCAGCGAACATCGACGCGCTACCGGGTGCGCTCGCAATGGTGTTCACCGACGCGTTCACAGGCACGGCCGCGACCGGCGGGTTCGCCGGCGCGGGGCTCTCCGCCGCGATGCGCTACGGCGTGGCCCGCGGGATCTTCTCCAACGAGTCGGGCCTCGGCACGGGCGGCATCGTCGCCGCCGCAGCCCAGACGAGCAACCCGGCGCGCCAAGCCCTGGTGTCGATGACCCAGACGTTCATCGACACCCTGGTGGTTGTCTCCTTTACCGGACTGGCGATCATCGTGACAGGCGCATGGACCTCCGGCGAGACCGGGGCTGTGCTTACGCGGATGGCATTCGAAAACGGACTTCCCGGCCGATGGGGTGGCATCGTCGTCACGCTGAGCGTGGCCTGCTTCGCGTTTTCGACGCTGCTGGGGTGGGCATATTACGGCGAGCGCAATATGGACCGGCTGTTCGGCCGCGCGTCGGTAACCCCCTACCGACTTGCCTTCGTGGCCGCCATCTTCGTCGGTGCGGTACAGGAGCTGGAAGTTGTGTGGACCTTCGCCGACATCATGAATGGTCTGATGGCACTACCGAACCTCGTTGGCGTTTTGGTCCTATCTGGCCTCATCGCGCGGGAGACGAGGGAGTTCTTCTCCTCGTCTAACTGGCGCGAGTTTTTGTCGCGCTCGACAAGCCGTTCAGCCCGGGAGAACATTGGTAGTTCGCCTTAACCAGCCCGGTGCCAGGGTGGCGCTTATGCCACGGACCCGCAAGTTTCCCGAAGTTAATTTTCCTTACTCTTGAACCAGATCCGCCTTTAGACGACCGGAGCGGAGCGCAGCGATTGAACGACTGAAACGATTGGACCTCGCTGCTGTATTGACGAGTGATGTGCCAGACGTGATCAGGAAAAAATCGCGATTGGCGCGGGGCATCGCTGCTCTCTTAGACTACGCGTTTCAACCTCAAAAAGCTGCTGCTAAGCTCTTAAACGATGCTTCTTGTGCGATCTTATGTCGCTAAAGCAAGAACTTGCCTATGCTCGACCGGATTGTCGAGCGGGAACACTCCCGCAGAGCGCCCGAATGTCAATAGTAAAGATTTGACCCCATCCCCCTAATTTCCTTTTTGCTCGGGAATGGGAGGAGTGGCCCTGCTGGCCGCAAGCCGTGATTCTTTTTCAGCTTTCAGCTGGAGCGTGAGATCCGCGAGCGCGTCACTGGTGTTTTTGAACTGGTCTCTGATTTCTTTTTGCCCTGTATCGATTTCTGCGAGCTGCTTCTTCGTCGCTTCAAGGTCCTGATCCACGCGATTCTGCCATGAGCCGATCTTGAGATCATAGAGACCTTCCTTCTGGTCCTTGCCTTTAGCGCCTCTGTTCGTTCCTAGTGGACCTGGCCGAGGAGTGGACCAGAAGAGCAGCCAGAAAAGAAACAAAATCGCACCGGCGCCGACTGCCCAGGGAAACCATGCTTTCGATTTCAGCTCTTCCAAAACAGACACGGTGATGACTCCTTAACGAAGACCCATTGTTGGCATCGCGACGATGTAAAGGAGGGTTCGGAATTTTTCT
>DASQUN010000161.1:0-3691 GCA_035641275.1 Candidatus Udaeobacter sp.
CTGGCGGTCGCGATGAGCGTCCAGAACTCGCTCGTCTGCGCGCCTATCCTTCGCTTCGGTACCGCGGCGCAAAAGGAAAAATACCTGACTTCGTTAGCCGCCGGAGAGCGGTTGGGTTGCTATGCTCTAACCGAACCAGGCTCGGGTTCAGATGCAGGTTCCATTCAGACCCGGGCGCAACGAGACGGTGACGATTACGTGCTTAAGGGGAATAAAGTCTTCACCACCAGCGGGAACCGGGCGGACCTTGCTATCGTCTATGCCGTGACCGACCCTGCCCGCGGCAAAAAGGGCATTTCGGCTTTCATAGTAGAGACAAACAGCCCCGGGTTCGTTGTCGGTAGGTTGGAAGATAAGCTGGGGCTTCGCTCGTCAGATACTGCCAGTCTATTGTTCGAGGACTGCCGGGTTCCCCACGAAAACCTTTTGGGCACAGAAGGAGAGGGCTTCAGGATCGCGCTGACGACACTGGACGGGGGTCGCATCGGCATCGCCGCTCAAGCGGTCGGCATCGCACAGGGGTGTCTGGAAGAATCGGTAGCGTACGCGCAGCAGCGACGTCAGTTCGGTCGCCCCATAGGCGAATTTGAGGCAATTCAGTGGATGCTGGCGGATATGGCAACGGAGATTGATGCGGCGCGACTGCTGACGTATCGCGCGGCTTGGCTAGCGCAGCAGGAAAGGACATTCACCAAAGAGGCAGCCATGGCCAAGCTGTTCGCGTCAGAGGCCGCCAACCGGGTCGCCTACAAGGCCATTCAGATCTTTGGCGGCTATGGTTACACGAAGGAATTTGCTGTCGAGCGTTTCTTTCGGGACGCTCGGATCACAACTCTGTACGAAGGGACCTCTGAGATTCAACGGCTGGTCATAGCACGCCACCTGATTCTCGGTGAGGAGATCGACCATGAAACCCATGGAGAAACATTTTAGGAATCTCTCCGATATTGAGATACGACCGGTTTACAATCCGGACGACATAAAGGACTTCGACTACCAGCGCGACCTTGGCATGCCCGGCGAGTTTCCCTTCACCCGCGGGATCTATCCTACCATGTATCGCGGAAGACTCTGGACCATGCGCCAGTTTGCCGGCTTTGGGACGGCCGAGGAAAGTAACCGGCGCTACCGCTATTTACTCAAACAGGGGAACACCGGGCTATCGGTTGCCTTCGACATGCCGACTCTCATGGGTTACGACTCCGAAGATTCCAGATCCAAGGGGGAGGTGGGAAGATGCGGCGTCGCCATCGACTCCCTGTCGGATATGGAAACTCTCTTTCGCGACATTCCGCTTGATCAGGTGAGCGTATCGATGACGATCAATGGCCCCGCCATTGTTCTCTTCGCCATGTATCTGGCAGTGGCTGAACGCCAGGGAGTCCGCTTTAGAGATCTTCAGGGAACGCTACAGAACGATATCTTGAAAGAGTACATCGCGCAGAAGGAATGGATCTGCCCACCGGCTCCCTCGCTGAAAATCATCAACGACATCATTCGCTTCTGCGTCGAATCGGCCCCGCGCTATCATCCCGTTAGCATCAGCGGCTACCATATCCGGGAAGCCGGTTCCACGGCGGTCCAAGAGTTGGCCTTTACTCTGTACGACGGTTTGGCCTATGTGAGCTCGGCCATCGGAGCCGGATTGAAGGTAGACGATTTTGCTCCCAGAGTTTCTTTCTTCTTCAACGCCCATAATGACTTCTTCGAAGAGATCGCCAAATATCGGGCGGCGCGCCGTCTATGGGCGCGCGAGATGAAAGCGCGGTTCCAACCGGAGAACGCGGCGTCTCTCGCGCTTCGCTTTCATACCCAAACCGCCGGGTGCGCCTTGACCGCGCAGCAGCCGTACAACAACGTCGTCAGGGTGACGCTTCAGGCGCTGGCCGCCGTACTGGGAGGAACCCAGTCGCTGCATACGAATTCCTTGGACGAAACGCTGGCGCTGCCCACAGAGGAGGCGGTGAAGATCGCCGTTCGGACCCAGCAGATCATTGCGCACGAGGCGGGAGTGGCGAACACCGCGGATCCCTTGGGTGGGGCTTACTATCTGGAGTCGTTGACCAACCGGATGGAATCCGAAGCCAAGGCTTACTTCGACAAGCTGGATGAAATGGGAGGCATGATCGAAGCGATCCAGCGGGGTTTTCCCCAGAGCGAGATTCACCGTGCCGCCTTCGCCTACCAGAAAGAGGTGGATCGCCAGGAGCGAATAATCGTTGGCATGAACGCTTACACAGAGCCTGAAGAGCGCCACCTCTCGATTCTCAAAATCAAAGCCGAAGTCGAAAAAAAACAGGTTCAGAGACTGAAGCAAAGAAAGAAAAATCGGAACACAAAGAAAGTGGCTGCCGCGCTCGGTCAGCTTGCGGCGGTCGCGGAAGCAAACGGCGATCTCATGCCGGCAGTCTTAGAAGCCGTACGGGCAGAATCCACGG
This sequence comes from Candidatus Udaeobacter sp., assembly GCA_035641275.1. Taxonomy (GTDB): domain Bacteria; phylum Desulfobacterota; class Binatia; order UBA9968; family UBA9968; genus DASQUN01. Next base: position 2,439 of record DASQUN010000161.1, read on the forward strand.
TGGGTGAAATCTGCGAAGTCTTCCGGAGAGTTTATGGAGAGTACCGGGAAGCGGCAAGTCTGTGAACGAGGATTTAAGTAATGGAGTTGGAGTACCGGAGTAATGCGTTTTTCTGAACCCACAACTCCACCACTCCAATGCTCCGTTGACGAGAGACATGAGCCAACAGCGGTCAGCCCAGAGGCATAATCGCAAGGGGCCGGTTCGGAAGCTCCGCATTTTGATCGCCAAGGTCGGTCTCGACGGTCACGACCGCGGGGTTAAAATTATCGCGCGGTCCCTACGGGATGCCGGTATGGAGGTGATCTATCTCGGCATCCACAACACTCCGGAGGAGGTTGCCAGCTCTGCGCTTCAAGAAGACGTGGACGCGATCGGTCTTTCCATCCATTCCGCCGCCCATATGACTCTGTTCGGCGAGGTACTCGGGCTCCTCAAGAAACATAAGGCGCGGGGTATCACCGTTTTTGGTGGAGGAATCGTTCCCCAGGAGGACATTCGCAGTCTCAAGCGGATGGGAGTCAAGGAGATCTTTACACCAGGTGCGCCGCTTGAAGAAGTGGTCAATTTTGTCAATTCGCTTCCGTCCAGAAAGAGAAGCGCACGGCTCAAGAAGTGAAACAGTTTTCAACTGATGAACGAGCCTTAGCTCGGGTTATTTATGGTTAGGATCGAGCGGCGAGCCCTCTGGGAAATCGAGTTCAAAACGCTCAAGCCGTTTAAGCCGTTCAAAACGTTTTGAACGATTTGAACCACTTGAACCAATTGAACTCTGCTAAGGCGAGCGAAGAACGCTATGAATTTTGATCTCACCGACGAGCAAATCCTTCTCAAGCAGACGATCCGCGACTTTGCCGAGACACAGATTGCTCCGGGAGCAGCGGAGCGCGACGACACGGCGCGTTTCCCGACGGAGCTGGTTCCAAAGATGGCTGAGCTGGGCCTGTTTGGCATCACGATTCCCCAGCAATATGGCGGAGCGGGATTAGATGCCGTCAGCGCCGCGATCATTGTCGAAGAGCTTGCCCGCGTCGATGCCGCGGTAGCATTGATCGTCGCTTCCCATAATTCGCTCTGTGCGTCTCACATACTGAGCTTTGGCAGCGACAGGCAAAAGCAAAAATACCTGCCTCCTTTAGCGCGCGGCGAGAAGCTGGGCGCCTGGGCGCTGACCGAGCCTGGATCCGGGTCCGATGCCGCCGCTCTCAAGACCCGGGCCACGCTCGAAGGCGAGCATTGGGTGCTCGATGGAG
>DASQUN010000162.1:0-3593 GCA_035641275.1 Candidatus Udaeobacter sp.
TGGGTCGCGAGCTTGGAAAAACTCATGGGGAAAGAAAAGGCTGACAAGTATATTCGTGATTTGGCGGCACAAAAGCCTGTGCTGGTGGAGTCTCTCCTACCCGCGGCCGAGCGCGTTGCCACGGGCGAGACGCCCATCGCCATCACCTATGTGAAATACGCCTATGTCTACGGTAAGAAGGGCGCTCCGCTGGATTATGTGCGGCTCGGTAAAATGATGGGCGATGGTCACTATTTGACTCTTGGCAGCAAGGCGCCGCACCCCAATGCGGGCAAAGCTCTGATCGACTTTTTTCTCGGACCCGAAAGCATGGCGACCATCGCCAAGCTGGGCGAATTTGTGAATCGCAAGGGGGTCTATCCGCCGTTGCCCGATGCCGACAAGATTCAGTTTGTCGAAATGTACGATCTTGACCCGAAGCAATTTGCCGAAAAGAAGAAGGAGTACCAGCAGATATTCCTGCGGTAACCGGATCGTTTCGTGTCCGTTAACGAAAGAACCCTCGCGGTTGAATCCCACGTGCCGGCCGCGAGGCGCCGGACTCGTATTGGGGCTTTCCTTAGCCAGCCAATCAGTTGGGTTTTCCTTATCGTTGGCGGCATCATCGGCTTTCTAAGTCTCTATCCCACGTTCTTTCTTTTCTACGGCAGCCTCGTCGATGCCCCGCTCGGCGTACCGGGCCACTTTACCCTGCAGAACTATGTAAGAGCGTATGCTGATGCGGAGGCCTACCCGCTGCTTCTCAATTCCTTTATTTTTGGTTTTGGCGCCGCCGCGCTTTCGGTCGTCTTCGCATTGACTTTGGCGTGGATCACGATTCGGACGAATGCTCCCTTTAGGCGCCTGTTTGAACTGACCGCGATCATTCCCAATATCCTTCCACCCATTCTGGTCTCGATCTCCTGGGTGATGCTATTGAATCCGAGCAATGGTCTGATCAACGGCTTGATCGCGAAACTTTTCGGTCTCGAGCGAGGGCCGTTCAACATCTACTCGATGGCGGGCCTGATTTTTGTCGAGGCATTGATACTAACCCCGCTGGCCTTCCTCATCATTGCGGCCGCACTGAAAAGCATGGATCCTTCGTTGGAGGAATCCGCAAAGACGCTCGGCTCCGGTGAATTTGGAGTGGTGACTCGCATCACCTTCCCCCTCATGCGGCCCGCGATTCTAGCCGCCGCCACATTGAATTTCGTGCGCGCGGTGGAGAGTTTCGACACGCCGGCGATTATCGCCTTGCCGGCTCGCATCGAGGTTTTTACAACGAAGATCTGGCGCGAAGCTTTAGGGTCGTTTCCCACCAACCACAATCTGGCGGCGGCTTACGGGGTCGGGATACTCACGATCGCTCTACTTTTTGTCTATCTCTATCGTCGCTTCACATCGCAAGTAGAAAATTTTTCCACAGTCACCGGCAAAGGGTTTCGGCCCCACCAGATCGATCTCGGCGGCGGGAGATACGCGGCTTCAGCCGTGGCGTTTCTGCTGCTCGTATTGCTTGTCGTGTTGCCGCTTTTGGTTCTTCTTCTGGTTGCGATCCTTCCCTATTATCATGTGCCGACCTGGCAGACCTGGAGCTATCTGACCCTGGATCATTTTCGCTACATCTGGGCCACCCCGAGAGTTCACAGAGCGTTCGCGAATAGTCTTATGTTGGCTTTGCTGGGTGCGACCGCCTGCATGGTCCTTGCCTCCGTGGCGTCTTACATCACGGTTCGGACCCGGATCGCCGCGCGGGGCATTCTCGAAGGACTCATCTTTATACCCTGGGCTTTTCCCGGAACGGCTCTCGCGCTCGGACTGCTGTGGGCCTACATTGATTTCCCCATCCCGGTGTATGCGACGATATGGATCATTTTGATCGCCTACGTGACTCGATTTCTACCTTACGGAATGAGAGCCGTCACGAGCACGATCATTCAGGTGCATAAAGAGTTGGAGGAAGCTTCGGTGGCTTGTGGGGCGGGTTTTCTCGCGACCTTCCGGCGAATATTGATTCCCATGATGCGCCCGGGCGTGATGGCCGGCTGGATCATTCTCATGACGATTTTCATGCGCGAATTCAGTGCGACGCTTTTCCTTTACAGCCCTGGCTCGGAGCCCTTAGGCCCGTTGCTGTACTTTCTCTATCTTGACGGGATGCGCGGCCGAGTAGCAGCGATCGGATTGGTCATATCGGTTATCTCGGTCATCTTGATCGCCATCGCTCAGCGCTACTCGCGCTGGGACACAACGTAAACGAGTTCGAGGATGGACGATCGACGCTAGAGAAGCGAGAGTCTACATCGGACGATCCTCAATCCTCAATCCTCGATCTTCGAAACATTTGACCACGGAGGTTGTGTGGAAAAACTATTTCTCACGGTCGCTTGCGGCGAGTATGATCGCACCGCTGCGCTTCAAACCGGCGCAGTTCAGGCGGAAGGCATCCGGCTGACTTACATCCCCTTGCAGGCGGAAGAAATCTTCTGGCGGATGGGACATCACCAGGAATTCGATGCCTCGGAAATGTCTTTGTCGAATCACATCACGATGACCAGCCGCGGCAACTCTCCGTTTGTGGCCATTCCCGTTTTCCCTTCGCGCTTCTTTCGTCACTCCTGTATTTTCATCAACACCGATTCGGGCATCAAAAAACCAGCCGATTTCAAAGGCAAGCGAGTTGGCGCGCCGGAATATTCCATCACTGCGGCGGTTTGGATTCGCGGTTTTCTGAATGATGATCATAGCGTCAAAGCCAGCGACATGAAGTGGCTCGTCGGCGGGCAGGAGGATCCGGGCCGAAAAGAACGGGTCAAGCTTGAGCTTCCGCCGGAAATCAAAGTGGATTCGATCGCCGACGACAAGACGCTTAACGGCATGCTCGAGAGCGGCGAAATTGACGCGCTCATTTCGGCGCGCAGCCCTTCCTGTTTTATGAAGGGCTCAGCCAAAGTCCAACGGCTTTTTCCGAACTACAAGGATGTGGAAATCGAATACTACAAGCGAACCAAGATTTTCCCCATCATGCACGTTTTGGTGATTCGTAGGGAAATCTACGACAAGAACCCCTGGATTGCTCGAAGTCTTTACAAGGCTTTTTGCGATGCCAAGGACCATGCGATCAAAAACATGCATATCTCCAACACGTTGTCCTGCACCCTGCCGTGGCTCCCATGGGAAAGAGAGCAGCTCAAAGAAATTTTCGGCACCGACTGGTGGCCGTACGGCATTGAGCCGAACCGTCACGTCCTCGAGCATCTCATTCGCTACATGGGCGAACAAGGCCTGCTCGCGCGGTCCGTCAAGGTGGAAGAGGTGTTCGCGCCGAACGTCGCCGGGGAGTTTAAAATATAGCCGAGGATTGAAGATGGAGAAATGGAAGATAGAAGATCGCGTCGCCGTTTCGGTCGTCCAGCCTTGATCCTCGATTCTCAATCCTCGGTTTTCACATGTCCCTATCGAGAAAAACCATCGCCTTCGTTCGCTCCGCTCGCGTCGCTCATCTCGCCACCGCCGACACCAAGGGGCAGCCGCTGGTTATTCCCATCTGTTTCGTATTTGATGGCAAAGAATTTTTTTCAGCCATCGATGAAAAGCCGAAACAGGTGCAG
>DASQUN010000163.1:0-2436 GCA_035641275.1 Candidatus Udaeobacter sp.
ATGCGTCCACGCGAAGCCGTCTATTATATTTTGACCGGCGACCAGTTCAACGGTAAACGGGCGGCAGAGATCGGCTTGATCACTTATTCCGTGCCCCGAGAACGCCTGGAGGACGAGGTCCAAAAGCTGGTTCAGAAATTGTGTGAGAAACAGCCGTTGGCGCTGCGGGCCTGCAAGGAAGCCTATCGGGACAGCCTGCTGATTCCCGATATCGAGGCCGCGATTTCCTATAGCGGCGCCAAGAGCGACCAACTTTCATTTCTGCAGAATAGCGCCTGGAAGGAGCAGGGGATCAAGCAGTTTATCGAAGGCAGCTATCGGCCGGGAAAGGGACCCTATAAGAAAGGGGAGTAGGGCGACCGGCCGGTCGCCCTACGTTACTTCTTGAAGACAGCTTTGAAGAAGCCTTCTCTTTCCAACTTGCGAACAATCGTCAAATCAAAGACCTGTGGAATGGAGGCATTTTTGGCCAAGGGTTCCCGTGCACTTAATTCATCGACGAGTTCCTGGAAGCTCTTGGGCTCCGGTTCCAAGTTTTCGGCATAGAATTCGTTGGCAATGAAGTCGTATGCTTTGTTAAGGATGTCTGTCTCGTTCGATTTCATGTAACGGGCCAACGCCTTGATGCCTTCTTCCCGATCGCGCTTAAAGCGAGCTATGCCTTCCACGAACGCTTTGACAAATGCCTCGGCGAGGGCGGGGCTTTCTCGCAAGAATTTTGCCGAGACTACAGGTCCAAGATAGGGATAATTCAGGCTCACGTGTGCCAGCACCGCATAGCCCTGCTTGGAGAGCCTAAGTCCGGACATAAAATCCAGCGCAGCTCCCTGAACGCTGCCGGATTGCAAGGCGGCCACGCGCTGGGGCGAACCCCCAACCTGAAGCATGGTCACATCCTTATCCGGGTTCAATCCTAAATTACGCAAAGCGACGCGAGATCCGATGGCACTGACGTCGCCAAGGCGGTTGACTGCGATCCTGCCGCCCACCAAGTCCTTGGCGCTCTTAACGGTCTTCGCAACGATTAACGTATAAGGAAATATTTTTGCGGTAACGCCCAACATTTTGACATCGCCGCCGCGCAGAACCGCCACCATCGTTTCCGCGATGCCGTTTTGTGACGCGTGCGCCTGTCCTGCAAGCATAGCCTGAAGGAGCACGCTGCCGCCTTGAATGAAAACCAATTTGCCGTCCAAACCATATTTTTCATAGAGACCCACGTCGCGCGCGAACCAGAGTGGAGTAAACTGACTGCTGGTGGTCGGGTAGGCGATGACGATACTTTCCAACGCGGTGGCGGGGCGAAACGAGAGTCCCAACGCTGCAGAGCAGAATAGAATCGAGAGTATCCATTTACGCAACATGAAACTTGTCCTTTCCTTAGCAGCGTCGAGCTTGTTCCGGGATACATCCCTATACGACAGCCGCAAAGACTCTCGCAAGAGCAGTGGCGTGCGGCGATTTGCCCTTAGCCCTTATGGATTACTTGTGCTGTGATTTTGGCCAGCGCACCCGACTCTGTCTGAGTCGGAGACCGGCGAGCAGAGCGGCCATTCTGATGGGCGCGCCGATGGCCTCAACGACGGGCACGCCAAGTTGATCCTGGAGCCACTCGGGTTTGATGTGCACGGGGCACTGGCTGATGCCCATGGGAATGATCACCTCGGCTCCTTGCTTGATCAGCCGCTTGGCTTCATTAACGAAATTGTCGACAACCGCGTCATGGTGCGCCGCCAAGTCCGGCAAGTCGAAGCCCGTCACACCGAAATCGACGACATGATGTTCCATACCGTAGCGGCGTACGATGCCACGCAAAAACGACATCTGACTTTGATGGTAAACAATTAACCCGAATCGATCACCGATGAGAGACGCGACATGCAAGGCCGCTTCCGTCGGACCGATGACCGGAATGTCCACGGCCGATTTTCCTCCGTCCACGCCGAGATCCAGGGTTCCCAATGGTACGACGGCGTCGTAGCCTTCTTTTTCCGCGCGCCTGAAGCTTTCGATGAAGGCGGGCGCCACCAACTGAATTTCAGTGGGAGTCATGCCGTAGAAGTAGGGACTAGCGGGGACGTCGACAATCCCGACTTGGATTTCTTCGGTTGAGTAAGACAAGGCCACATCGGCCCGTCGCTTGTGTTCCTCGGGCGGATAGCCGCCGATGACAAAGGCAACTCGAATCATAGACTCCCCTTAACAGCGAATTCAGCTCACGTGAATGCAAACGCGCAGCATCTATCTGAACCCGACGGGTTGCTCGCTGTTGATCAAGCCACGAAGAATTAACTCAAACCGTAAAGCATCTTTGCGTTCCCATACAATAGCTTCTGTTTTGCCTCGTCCGAAATATCCTGGCGGTTTTGTATCCAATGCAGATTGTCTGGGAACTCGGCATCCCAGTGCGGAATATCCGTTGCGTAGACGAAATGG
>DASQUN010000164.1:0-2350 GCA_035641275.1 Candidatus Udaeobacter sp.
TCGGTCTTGGCCGAAGCTGAGTTGCCTGAAAATCAATTGCGCCGTGTGGACCCCGAAGGCATGCCGGTCCTACTCGTGCGCAGGGGCGAGCGTATTTACGCCATCGCTGAGACCTGTTCGCACCTCGGTGGTCCGCTTTCGGAGGGGAAGCTGGAAGACACTTCGGTGAGGTGCCCGTGGCATGGGTCGTGTTTCTCACTGGAAGATGGGCGCGTGCTCGAAGGCCCGACCGTCCATGCGCAACCCCTATTGGACGTCCGGATACGGGACGGTCAGATAGAAGTGCGCAGAGCGCATAGCCCGATGCGCGTCGCTTTAAGCGAGGGCTACCAAGACCGAAACGGGGTCTAAAGGAAGCGGGCTCGAACGAAAGGGCCCTTTCACCCGCGAGAATCCCGCTCCACAAACCATAGCTCTCTGTCATCCGATCCCGGATACTGCTCCTCTCACCACCGTGCGGATGTCGTTGATGATGTAGATGGTCAGCGATTCACGGCGGTTCCTTACGGTTAGCTCATGCCGCGGACATGATGATACATCGACCTCAGCCTGTTGGGCCACTTGCTCTGAAATCACGAGTTGACAGCCGTATTCCTTGGTTAGATCTTGAAGTCGGCTGGCTACATTCACCGTATCGCCGATCGCAGTGAGATTAACGGTCGTTCCATAGCCCATCCGACCGACCACGGCGGGCCCGCTGTGGATGCCGACACCGATTTTGAGCGGCTCCTTTAGCTCTTCCGCCAGCGTTCGACTCAGCTTGTCGACCCCTAGGACAATCTCGTTAGCTGCTGCAAGCGCTTGGCGACAGCCATCTTCCGGACCTGTTTCGACGCCAAAGAGGGCCATCACGCCATCGCCGATGAATTTGTCGACGGTCCCTCCCACACGGGCGATGGCCTTCCCTACGGATTCAAAATAGCTGTTCAAGATGAATACAAGGTCATAGGGCAACTTGTGCTCGGCCATGCCGGTAAAGGAGCGGAGATCGGCGAATAACACTACGACGTTGCGCTCCTCACCGGCAAGATAGGACGGCTGGGTGTGTATTATATAGCTTGTTGGATTGCTTGCCGGCACGAGAGGCGTGACCGATAAATTCTCCGTCGGCCGGAGCTGACAAGCCAACCGCACGTTGGGCGGCGCCCCAACACGTTGCAGGACCCGAATCTCGGCAGGTTTCGGCGACGGTAGTGAGTCCAATCCACGTACCACACGAATCCTGCAGGTCGAACACCGGCCCCGTCCACCGCAAACCGATGCATGAGGAATCCCGGCAAAACGACTCGCTTCAAGCACGCTGAGTCCGCGGGGAACGGCGACCTCGAAGCCTCCGGGATACATAAGGCGGATGCGACTGCGTCTTTGAACTGTGTATCGAATCGCCCGGGCAACAAGCACCAAGGCGAGAGCTGCGGCAAAACTTTCGAGCGCTCGTTCCTGCACGAGCCTCAGCAGTTCGCGATTCCGCCCTGTCGGCACGTTCGCCGCACGCAGAGTGCGCTCGAACCAGTCGGGTTGTCTCGCCATGATATCCGAGATCTCACGACCGGCCTCGGCGAAGCCGAGAAGCGCCAAAACGGGGAGCAACAACGCCAGGCCAAAGAAAAGCGGGACCGCCCGTGGATACCACGGCCGCAGCCGCAGCCAGAAATGGAAACCGATGCAGCCATGCACCCAGGCAACAATAACAAGCACCGCTTGGCGGATGCCATTTTCCGGCGTCACGTTCCAGAGCGAAAGAACGATCAGCGCATAGGAATCTTTAACGTTGAACAACTCGTGGGCCAGGCGCGTGCCGGCAATGTGGACCGTTAAAAATAGAGGGATCATTAGGCCAAGGACCAGCTGCAACGCTTCCCACAGTGGCATGCGCAGATGCTGGCGTTGGTAAAGCGAGTAAAAGGCGAGTCCAAGATGGATTGTCAACGCGCTATATAGCGCCGTCGTTGCTAACGGGTTGCGCCAAAAGCCGAGAAACCAGTCACGTCCGGTTTCCATCGCCTCCAGGGAGATCAAGCCCAATGAATGATTAATGAAGTGAGTTGCGAGATAAGACAGCAACACCAGACCCGAAGCGAGCCGTAGGCGACGAATGTTCATGTAGGCTCCTCAATTTACTACGAGCCGCCATCGGCCGTCCACGTGTGCGCGGACGCACCCCGTCTCGCTGCATTTCATCTTTTAGCCTTCCGGGTTGATGATTGAAACGATGCCGTTCCGATTGCCTTGACTCCCGTCGCAAACTCGTCCTATACAACGAACTACGAAGGAGTTCGTAAGTAAGTAGCCACGAAGCGACCGAGGCCGAGTCATGGAGAGCGCGGGCATGCCCTTCAGGATTGCAAAG
>DASQUN010000165.1:0-7675 GCA_035641275.1 Candidatus Udaeobacter sp.
ATTTTCGGATTGAGTCTGCCGTCTTTGTTGAGAATTTTGACCAGAGTTGCATACGTTTGCTCGGCCTCGGCCTGACTCACTCTGAATTTTTCGGCGATCATCTTCGCCGACTCGGCGCGGTGGGCGCGAAGCCAGGCAACGGAATCCATCAGCGCCGCGAGCGTTGCGCGGACCGTCTCCCGATTGTTCTTGATTTCGGCCTGCGATGTCACGACGCCGACGTACGGAATGTCGACCAAATCGCCGAGGAACATGAATTTCTTGAAACCCAGCGAGACCGCTTTGTCGTCGAAGGGCGGAGTGATCACGGTGCCGGCGACGCGGTTGCTCGCGAGCGCAGTAAAGCTGTCAGCTGTGCCGCCGGTGCTAATGATTCCGACATCCTTCTCGGCGATCTCCCATTTCTTGAGCGCCGCCTGCAAAAAATAGTGCGGCGATGTGCGAAGTCCGGAAATGGCGATGTTCTTGCCGATCAAGTCCTGCGGCTTGTTGATGTCTTTCTGCGTGACCAGCATCCAAGGCGAGCCGTCACAGAAGTTAAGGACGATGACGAGGGGCAGACCGGAGACAGCCGCGGATATACCGGTGGAGACCGAGGGGAAAAAATTAATGTTGCCGTTGATCAAAGCCTGCGGCTGGATGCCGGTGCGCATCTGAATGTACTCGGCTTCCAGACCGTATTTTTTTAGCAATCCTTTTTCGTGCGCGACGTAAAACGGCATGTATGAAAAGGCCAGGGACGGAAAGCCGATGCGAATTTTCTGCAGTCTGTCGGCTGCTGACGCGGCACCAGGAACGAGCAGAGGCAGAGTTAAAAGAGCAGCGACAAAAGCAATGGCACGCTTCATGGGTGAAGTCCTTAGGCGTTGGCGGCTTTCTGTGCGCCGCCCTTCTCCCAGCTTTGGCGTGCGATCCTGAGCGCCTGCGGCCGCGGAAGATTCTTCAACCCAAAGAAATCAACCGCATTGCGGCTCAGAAGTTTTTCTTTCTGCGCGAAAGTCAGGTCCTTACAATCCACAACGTCCTTTACCGAATAGGGAAAATGACAATCCCAATGGCAGTAGTCCGACGCGTAAACAACAGTATTTTCTCCGTTGGCCGCGAAAACGCGGTCGAGACCCGTCTCTTCCGATTCGCAGGTGAGTACGACTTGCTCGCTCCTGATGATCTCGCTCGGTCTGCGCCTCAATTCCGGCATCTGCGGCGCCAGCTTCTCGATATGTTCGTCGAAACGTTCCGCCCAGAAGGGAAGCCAGCCTGCGCCGCCTTCCATGAAACCGACCTTTAATTTTGGATAGCGATCGAATACGCCTTCGCCGATCATGTGCATCATGGCGATCATCAATTCAAACGGGAACGCCGTCATGTGGACGTAGACGTACTTGAAGAAGCGCTCGCTACCCGCGCCCATGACACCGGAAACGCCCGGCACGCCATCGTGACCGGTTTGCGGGTGGACGCTGAGCGTCATACCCAGGGATTGGGCGCAGTCGTAGATCGGGTTGAACATGGCATCGCCCATGTTTCGGCCGTAGACATTGGTCGGAAGCATGGCCGTTACCGCGCCTGCTTTCGCGAGGAATTCGAGCTCCTTAACGGCCGCTGGCGGCGCCTGACAGGGAATCAGCCCGACGGCGAGGAGTCGCTTGGGATCTGTGGAACAATATTCCAGCAGCCATTCGTTGACCGCGTGGCCAAGTACGGTAGCCAGTTCGCCGCTCATTAAGCCGTTCACCGTGAGCGCGATTTGCGTGCCGAAGAGTACTGCGACATCGATGCCTTCCAAATCCATGTCTTTGAGCCGCGCTACCGGATCAGTCATGCCGGGGCGAGGTTTACGTGCCTTGTCAGTCATAGGCCCGCTTACGCCTGGTCCCGGTCCTTGGGAAGCCGACCAAATGCGTCCTTCCAGCATGATACGCGAATTGCCCTGGTTATCCCGGAGTCGAATGGGTGCCTGCGAACGCCACTTTTCGGGCATCCACTTTGCGATGTCGACATCACCCTCATAGACATGCCCGTCGGCATCGACGACCAACACATTATCAAAATTTTCCATTAGCCCTTTCCTCTGACCTGCTTTTTCGCGGTCTCTGTGCGTCGAGCTCCATTAGTTTTAAATCTTCCGGCAGTCGTGTCGTTGCGTCGGTGATAGCCCCAGAAAGCTGCGCAGCCGCGGATCTTAACACCCGCAAGACGTACCACTGAGATCGGCTTTGTTCAAGTTGGCTCCCCTTGGGATTCATCCCGTCGAGGCGAATTTCCCCGAGATTAGCACTATAAAGATTGCTGCCGGGTGAAATCGGCTGGACGCAAATCGGCATTCTGTGGGTTGGCGCGCTGCAAAAGCAAAACCTCTTAGGATCGGCCCATGAAACTAAACTGCCGCAGGTGAGCATGATAATCATAGTTCCCCTGAAGATTGCCGCAGTCCAGGTCGGCTCCGCTCAGAATCGCCCCATGGAGATCAGCCTTGGACAACTGGGCTGGTTGACCCTGTTCAACTGATCCGATATTCAAGCAGAGGCGATGCAGAGCGCTCTGAAAGATTGTCTCGACGGCAAATCGCTCACGCGAAGCGAAGCGCTGCAGCTAGCGTCCGTTCAAGACGACGAATTTGAATTGCTGCTCGCGACCGCAGCGGAATTGCGGAACCGCAGTAAGGGTAAGATCGTCACGTTCTCACCCAAAATTTTTGTCCCTCTGACCAATCTCTGTCGAGACTTCTGCGGCTACTGTACCTTTCGCAAGGCGCCCGATGATCCGGGCGCGCAAACTATGACCATCGACGAGGTGCTAAAAATTGTACGCCAAGGTAAGTCGCTCGGCTGTACGGAAGTCCTCTTTAGCCTCGGAGACAAGCCAGAAGCGATCTATCTCGAGATGAAGCGTTTCTTGATGGAGCGAGGTCATCAACGCACTCTCGACTACCTCCATGAAGCTTGCAGGGTCGTGTTGGATGCCACGGAACTTCTGCCTCACTCGAACCCGGGCGTCATGGGCAAAAGGGATCTCCAGCGGTTGAAAAGAGTTAATGTCAGCCTGGGACTGATGCTTGAAAATGTCACGGACCGGCTCATGCTTGCCGGCGGTCCCCATGATAACGCGCCGGACAAAAAACCCGCGGTGCGTATGCGGACCATCGAAGAAGCTGGCAAACTGAACATTCCGTTTACGACGGGAATCCTCATTGGCATCGGTGAGACCTGGGAAGAAAGAATCGAATCGCTCTATGCCATTCGCGAACTCCATCAGCGCTACGGTCACATCCAGGAAATTATCATCCAGAACTTTCGTGCTAAACCGGAAATCCCCATGCGAAATCATCCAGAGCCGTCGCGCGATGAAATGCTCAAGACCATTGCCTTGGCGCGCCTCATCTTCGGTAGCGGGATGAATATCCAGACGCCGCCCAACCTCACGCCTGAGAAATACGAGCTTTATCTCAACGCCGGCATTAACGACTGGGGCGGAATTTCGCCTCTGACCCCCGACTTCATCAACCCGGAAGCGCCCTGGCCGGCCCTGCAATCGTTAATGCAAAGAAGTGCCGAAGCTGGTTTCGAACTCAAGGCGCGGCTGCCTATCTATCCCGAGTTCATCGCACAGGGTGAAAAATTTCTTCCCACTCAGCTGCTGCGCTACGTCGAGCGATGGTGCGGTGAAGACGGTTTGGTGAAAGGTGGCGGACCCCTTGCGGCGCTCAACGCCCAATATCGTGCCCGCTCGCCCGCCGCCTGAGCATTCGTACTATGATAGTCGTGCTCACTGGCGGCACCGGTGGCGCCAAGCTCATTCAGGGTCTCAGCCAGGAAATCGATCCCGCTGAACTGACCATTATCTGCAACACGGCCGATGATTTTGTCCTGTGGGGCCTTAAAATCTCGCCTGACCTGGACACGATCATGTATACGCTTGCCGGGCAGAGCGACGAGACCAAAGGTTGGGGCATTCGCGGCGACACGTTCACCGCCCTAGAGCAATTGCAGCGATACGGTTACGAAGGCTGGTTCAAGCTCGGCGATGGGGACCTGGCTACTCACATTACCCGTACGGAGCTGATGCGCGAAGGCTTTAGCCTCTCGCAGGTAACGGAAAGACTCAGACGCGCGCTGGGGGTCGGCGCTACCATACTTCCGATGTCAGATCAGCCCATCGAAAGCAGGATGATAACGTCTCAAGGCGAAATCCCGTTTCAGGAGTATTTCGTCAAATGCCGCTGGCGACCGGAAGTAAAGCGAGTTTTTTATCATGGCATCGAAAAGAGTGAACCCGCGCCGGGGGTGATAGAGGCCATAGACCACGCTTCGGGAATCATTCTCTGCCCGAGCAATCCGATCACAAGTATTGGGCCGATCCTCGCAGTTCCGGGAATTCGCGCCGCTCTCCAGCAGTCCGCTGCGCCGGTGGTCGGTGTTAGCCCCATTATTGGCGAATTCGCCGTTAGCGGACCGGCCCATATGTTGTTGGCCGCTCAGGCCTGGGAAGTTTCAGCTTACGGAGTGGCGAAAGGCTATGCGGATTTGCTGAATACCTTCATTGTCGCAACGGAAGATGAAAAGCATCAGCACCGAATTGAAGCGTTAGGAATTAGGACCCTGGCAACCTCCATTCGAATGGACTCGTTGGCCGATAAACGATTGCTTGCCCGCGAGGTCTTGGCCTTCATCGGAAAATAGTGATAAAAAAATTTCTTCCGGGCATGCATGTATGAAGGTTACGGTACTTTTACCCGTCAAAGGATTTGGTAACGCGAAACAGCGGCTGACTCCTTTGCTCTCCAGCGCCGAGCGGGAGAGTTTGGCTGAGGCGATGTTCCGCGATGTGTTTGCGGAAGTGATGCGGGCGCGCGAATTGGCGGGAAAGTACGTTGTGACGGGTGATGACAAAGTGGCGGAGGTCGCGCTCTCTTTAGGTGCGAGCGTGATTCGCGAGCCTGCGGAGAGGGGAGAAACTAGCGCGGTTGATTTTGCGCGATTGCACCTTAAAGAAAGAGGGCACGAAGCGCTGTTGATTATTCCAGCTGATATCCCGCTGGTCAGCGCCGAAGATATCGAACAAGTTCTATGTCAGATTCCTGAAGGCGTGGAGGGGCCCTTTGTTTTGCTGGTTCCGTCCCATGACCGAAAGGGAACCAACGCCTTGCTTTTGGCGCCGCCGGACATTGTCAAACTGCGTTTCGGCTTTGATAGCTTCACCTACCACATGAGCCAGGTGACGGGGCAGGGATTGCCGATTCGGTTCATTGAAAATGAGCAGATTGCCCTCGATATCGACGAGCCCAAAGACCTCGAGCGCTTTCTCGTTTATCAACGAGACGGCCAGGCCTTCCGCCGCGCCCGCCAATTTCTCGCCGAGCGAGACGCCGAAAAGAGGCGCCGCTCGGGAGGCCTATGAAGCGGCTGGAGCTTATCGGAGTTGAGGGTCTGGGCGAGATTCAAGCTGGCGATTCCGTCGGCCGGTTGATCTGCGAGGCCTGCTGCCGGCAAGAAATCGAGCTGCAAGACGACGATATTCTGGTCATCGCCCAGAAAATCGTCTCCAAATCCGAAGGGCAAGTCGTTCACCTGGACGGGATTCAGCCGTCGCAGCGCGCAGTAGAATTGGCGCAGAAATTGGACAAGGACCCGGCACTTGTGGAAGTCATTCTGAGAGAAAGCCGTAGTATCGTCAGAATAGGCGGGCGGGCACTCATTGTCGAAACGCATCATGGCTTCATTTGCGCCAACGCGGGAGTGGATCAGTCGAACGTGGGCCAAAGACGAGTTGCTCTTTTACCGAAGGATCCAGACGCTTCGGCCCGCGAGATCCGGAGAGAGATCCAACGGCGGGCCGGCAAGAATCCCGCGGTAATAATCAGTGACAGTTTTGGGCGTCCATGGCGTGTCGGCACCGTCGATGTCGCGGTCGGAGTCGCCGGTCTGAAGCCGATCAAAGACGAAAGGGGAACGACCGATCGATACGGATACCGGCTCCAAGCGGCCGTAGCGGCTATTGCGGATGAGATTGCCGCGGCTGCGGAGTTGGCGATGGGAAAAAGAGACGGAGTTCCCGTCGTCGTCCTGCGCGGCGCCGGAGTGCAAAAAGAGGAAGGATCCGTCCAGGAGCTTTTGCGCGCGGAGGCGGAGGATCTCTTTCGCCATTTCTGAGGTGGTATGAACGCTCAAGTTTCTGTGGCCATTGTAGGGGGGACCGGAAGTTTGGGCAATGCGCTGGCATTGCGTCTTGGGGCTCCTGGGGTGAAGGTGATCATCGGCTCACGCGATGCGCAAAAAGCGCAGAATGCCGTGGAATCACTCAAACCGAAGATGCGAGCCGGTGAACTCGCCGGGGCTACGAATCAAGAGGCGGTGAAAGAAGCTGACTTCGTGGTAATCGCGGTACCGTACGAGGGACAGGCAGGGATGGTTCAGGTTCTCAAAGGTCAGCTCGGCGGCAAAATTGTAATCGATACGGTCGTTCCTTTGAAGAAGGGAAAACCATTCGTTCCGCCGGCGGGCTCCGCCTTGCTTGAAGCGCAAGCGATCCTGGGTAATGAAGCGCCAGTCATCGGTGCGCTGCACAACCTTTCCGCCCTTGACCTCGGCGACGTTGATGCTCATCTCGGAGATGTCCTGGTATGCGGCGACAACGAAGAAGCGAAGCAAAAAGTCATGGAGATCATACGAAGAATCGGCGCCCGGCCCTTTGACGGCGGACCTGCTGCCAACGCGTACGTTATCGAGGGGTTAACCGGCGTGATCATTCACCTCAATCGAAAACACAAGTCCAAGCACGGAAGCATCAAAATTATCGGCGTTGGCGACTGATTCACGGCCAAGCCGTCCTTGGTAGCGCATAATTAGATTACCTCGCTCCTAACAAGCTTGCCCTAAGCGCCCGCGTTTTCCCCCAGGATGGGGCCAATTTCTGACCTTTACGGCGTCTTGGAGTAGCATCGCGGGCTCGAAATGGCCCGACAAGCTCAGGCTTAACCGTCAATCGAGGGCATCGAGACAATCTTGGAAAAGGGCAGATTATTTAGGCTTTTCTCGATTCCCGTCGTTAACTTTTCACCGACCTCGGCGTCTAAACTTACATAATAGAGAGCCAGTCCCATTTTCGCGGCGCGATGGCAAGGTAAGAAGATCGATACTCTAGCGAAACAAATGTCTCCTCAAGAGCTTCCGGACGAGGAGCTGGTTGCCTTGTGTCAAAAGGGTGAGGGCCGCTTTTTCGAAGTCCTGGTGCGCCGCTACATGGACAAGGCTTTTAGGATTGCCTTGGATTTCACTCACGATGTAGAAGAAGCGAAAGACCTTTCCCAGGAGGCGTTTCTCCGGGCCTTTTCGCGTATCAAGCAGTTTGATGGGCGCTCGGGTTTTTATACGTGGTTCTACCGCTTGGTTGTGAATCTCTGCTTGGATCACATGCGCCGTAAAGGGCGGGTTGTCTGGGAGCGACTCGAAACGGAGGCAGACGGCTCATCGGAACCGCTGCAGCTGATGGATAATAGCTCAACACCGGACGCAGAAGCTATTGCGGGAGAGGCGAAACGGCGAGCGGATCTGACTTTGAAAGCGATGCCGAACAAACAACGAACCGCTTTTTTGCTCCGAAATCACCAGGGTCTGTCGATTCCAGATATCGCCAAAGTCATGAAAACCACCGAAGGGACGGTTCGCGTCTATCTTCA
>DASQUN010000166.1:0-2844 GCA_035641275.1 Candidatus Udaeobacter sp.
AAGAATGTCTCGGATCTGCAGTTTATTCTGAGCGACATGACGCAGAATCTAAAGCTCGAAGATTCGGTCACTCTAGCGCATCGTTTGCACGGCGCTATGGTGAGCAGCCTGGTGGGTAAAATCGACGAGGTGAAAGATCTCGGCGTCAAGAAGGCCCCTTTCTACGTTTTGGTTTTGGCGAAGATGCCGAGCGTACTGGTCGAAATGTTTTTCATTACTAACAAAACGGAAGGACGGGCTATGAGCCGAGAGAGTTATCAAGATGTCGTTGTAGACGCATTATTCGAGGGTATTCAAAAGTACAACCAGAGCACAATGGCCGCCAAGACATTATAGGAGAAATTGTTTCGTGGATGCCATAGCTCTTTCTCGCTCACTCCTGGACTCAGTGAAGGTGGAGACCGACCTTAAACGGCTGGCGCGGTCCTATGTTCAAGAGGGGCGTCAACTTTTGTTCGCAAAACACCGCGCTGGCGCCGGCGGCATGGAGATCGTCGTAGCCTATGCCACCATGATGGATTATTTGATTCGCCATCTGTTCGGTACGGTCAGCGAAGAGTTTATTCGGCGTTTTCCTGGCCAGAGTCAGCGTTTCACGGTGATCGCCCAGGGAGGATATGGGCGCAGCGAGCTCAATCCGCAATCCGACATCGATCTGCTGTTTCTTTATCCTTGGAAGATCTCTCCATACGTAGAGTCGGTTACGGAAAAACTCCTATACACGCTTTGGGATGCTGGGCTGCAGGTGGGGCACGCGGCGCGAAGCACAGCGGAATGCATGCGTTTGGCCGAAAGCGATATGAAAGTGAAGACGGCGCTGCTGGACGCGCGCTTTCTCTGCGGCGACTACTCTCTTTACGGCGATTTCGACAGAGACGTTGAATCGCGTCTCACCAAGAAGAGAGTCAGCCGGTTTGTCCAGGAAAAGCTCGATGAAAACCGCCTCCGTCACGAAGGCTATGGCGGCTCCGTCTATCTTTTGGAACCCGAAGTCAAAGAAGGAGAAGGTGGGCTACGGGACCTTCACACGGCGCGATGGATAGCTCGTGTCAGGCTCGGAGCGAAGGATTTAGACGCGCTTGCGCTGAACGGAGTGATTAGCGCCAATGACGTCGGCGACCTAAAGCAATCCCAAGACTTTCTTCTTCGGATTCGTAACGAGCTTCATTTTTCGACCGGCAAACATCAGGACCAGCTGACCTTCGAAGAGCAGGAAAAGGTCAGCACGGCGTTGGGATTTCAGGGGGAGGGGACGCTCCGAGGGGTTGAGGTCTTCATGCGGAGTTATTACCTGCACGCATCACAAATCAGCCGACTGACATCGTTGATCATTCACCGTTCAATGGAATCCGCACGACCTCTTTTTGGTGCGAAATACGTTTTCGGCCGCATCCTTCGGGAAGGGGTCCGGATTTCGAAAGGCCAACTCTCAATCACAAAGCCTGAAATTCTCCAGTCAGAACCGGGAAATCTCATACGTATTTTCAACGATCTACAGATGTACGGGTGTCAACTGGCAAACGAGACCCGGGAGCAGTTGCGTGACCACTTGCACCTGATTGATGACGGTTTCCGTCGCTCGGCCGCCGCCAATATTCCGTTCTTTCGAATTCTCAAGTGGAAAGCGGGAGTCTACGAGACCCTTTTAGAGATGCATCGTTGCGGCGTCCTTGGAGCTTTCATTCCAGAGTTTGGCAGGCTTCTCTGTATGGTTCTGCATGATGCCTATCACATTTATACGGTTGACCAGCACTCCCTGCGATTGATCAAAGAAATCGAACGGCTGAAAGCGGGTGAATACAAGGATGCCTTGCCGCTTCTCACGCAATTGGCGCGCGAGGCGCAGAACATCGAGCTGCTCTATTTAGGGCTAATGTTCCACGACATCGGCAAGGGGTTCGGCGGCGGCCATTCCGAAATTGGCGCGCGAATGGTTCGGCAGATTGCGCGGCGCATGCGGCTCAATGCCGATGATGGGGCGCTGGTGGAGTTCCTGGTGCGAAATCATTTGTTGATGCCGCACACGGCGTTTCGCCGGGATTTGGAAGACGACAAGACGATCTTTGACTTTGCAAAAATCATGGGCGGCATTCACAACCTGAACATGCTGTATCTGCTGACATTCGCCGACGTGAAAGCCGTCGGCCCGGACGTATGGAATCCTTGGAAAGCGTCTCTTTTGGGAGAACTTTACATCAAGACGTTGCATCTGTTGGAAGAAGCGGAAAAGGGGGAACTTCGAAGACAAGACGTGCGGGCAATCCTCCGAAGGGTACAGGCGCGCGTCCGCCGCCAATTATCGAGAGACTATGATACGGAACGAGTCGATCATTTTCTGGAGTCCATGCCGGAACGTTACTTTCTCTCGACCGCGGAAAACGACATGCCCGGACATTTTGAATTGATGGAACGATTCGACGGGAAAGGCGCGGTTACGGCGGTGGACCACTTTCCGGAAAGAGATTGCAGTTCGGTTATGATCTGTACGCAAGATCGCCCCGGGCTTTTTGCCGCGATCACGGGCGTCTTCACCTCCCTGAATCTGGATATTCTTAATGCCAGAATCTTCACATCGCTCGATGGGCGCATCCTCGATGTGTTCCGGATCTCCCATCGCGGCCGGTCGGACATGGTGATGACCGAGCCAAAGTGGACCAAATTTCGCTCTGTCCTAGAAGGGGTCTTGGCCGACCGGATCGATGTAGAACGGCTGGTAGAGAGTTCGGACCGTTCGGCCTTTTTGCACAAGCACGTGCCCAGAGTCTCAACTCTCATCGCAATCGACAATGAAGCCTCGGATGGATTCACTATCGTCGAGGTTTTTACCGAAGATCGGATCGGCGT
>DASQUN010000167.1:0-3951 GCA_035641275.1 Candidatus Udaeobacter sp.
CAGTTTTTTCATATATCCTTTCGTTGGAGTTAATTGCTGAAGTCATCCTGCGGCGTTCGAGCAGACGGTTCAAGGAGAATCTGAAAACCGGTATCCTTAATCCACCAAACGCTCTAATCGACTAAGACCCCTCCTCCGCCATAACGGGTGGTGAGCCCGTGCGACAGCACGGTCGGTGCATCCAGGGTCAGGAGGATGGGACCAGAATCTCCCTCTTCCGCCTGGTGGACGAGGCCGCAGATTTCGTCTCTCAACCTCTGATCGACTACGCCGTTGTGCAGGCGTTCGGTGCCGCTTTTTTCCTGGTCCTCGGCGGTGTCGAAGATTTCCACCTCGCCGCGGCCGTTCCGACCGATGATGTAGTAGGCTTTGACGGGATGGATTTCGAAATATTGGGAATGTTCGGTGTCCATGATCCACGGCCCGTAAAGTGAAACCAGATCGGCGTCCTGCTGCTGGCCTTCTTCTCCGAAATTATCTGGATCATCGTAATCGACATCCGGTTCGGTGGCGTGGCCCCTGTCGTCGCCGCCGTCGAGTGCCCGCTGAAGGAAAAAGATGAGAAGGGCGATGATCCCACCGATCAGTGCACCGAGGAGCGGCCCGAAAGGCAAGGTGATGCAGAGGAAGAAATAGGCGGCGGCGAAGGCTGCCAAAGCGAGCGCGATCTCATCGAGGAAGAGGGCCAGGGTGTACCCGTCAATCTCGCAATGCAAATAGGGCTGGAGGGTCTCGTCTTCAGCGTGGCCGTCGTCGAAGAAACGGAACATGGGGTTTAGTCCGCGCGGCTGGTGGTCTATCTCATATGGATTATTTTCTCTGAGCGGCGAGATCGAGCTGTCCGTTCCCTGCCAGTTGATGTTCGGATCGTGATCGTGCGGAATAGCGGCCCAGAGCGCGGAGGCGGGATCAATCACCGTCGGATCTTTGCGGTAAAAGCGACGCTGAAAATTCTTTGGCTCGCCGTTTTGATTTCTATTTGCAGGATCGAGCAGGCGATCCATACAGCCGACCCAGAAGTTGCTGTAGATATTCGAAACGGCATCGCCGTCCTCGGGGTCCTTGCCTTTGATGATCTTCAAGTAGTCGGCAATTTTCTTGCGCTCCGCGCGGCGGGCCGCCCCATTGGCGTTAGGATTCTCCAAAATATTCGGATCAACCGTTGGCGGCTCAACCGGAACTTGACCCTGGAAAAAGGGCGGATTGTTGAAGCTGGCCGGATCTTTAAGAAGGCCGAGATTGGCATTAAGGTGAGTTGCAACGGTGCGGTAGATGTCCGCCTCAGTGAAAGGCGCGAGCAGCATGTTCATTTTCCTGTCGCCATCATCGGCCGAGGCAGTGGGTTTATGGATGATCGCTCCTACCACGCACTGGTCCTTCGGATCGACGCAAAGCAGTCGCCGGTTGTAGTACCAGTCTTTGAATTCCCCTAACAGACCGATCAACATCGCGATCACAGGGAAAACGCCGAAGCAGGGCGCGAAAATCAGGATGGGAACGAGGATCCCGATGATGACGAGAATCAATGCGCCGCGCTGCCGAAGCCATCCAGCAACTATCAAGCCGAGCAAACCATCTAGATTCTTATGCGATATCGCAACTCCGGGCGGAGCACAGGTCGTTCGAACAGGTAATCCTCGTGCCATAATTTTTTAGGTTTGGACGTTGAGCAAAAAGGTGACTCCGCCGATGAGACGTCCGGTTTCCGTTTGCGCGCGGACATTGATGGAATATTGCTGCCCGGTTTGAGCGTCAGCGGGAATTTTGAGCTGGACGGCAATGTCGCGGGTTGTCCGTGCTTTCAGGAGCGGGCCATCCACTGGCTGCGTCGCCTCGAATTCCATGCCCGCCGGCAAATCGAAGTTCCGCGCGAGCAACGCTTTCTTGTAAGTGTCGTAGCCAGTGTAGCGCGCGCGCGTGACGGAGTATGGAATTCTGCGGCCCCAAACTAATTCCCACCGTCCCCGGCCGTTCGAGGAGGAGGCTGAGGCAGTGGCGGCTGACCGGCCTGTCGGCGTCGGAGTGCGACCGGGCGGCTGCGTGCGACCGATTGGGAGCAGCATCGGGAGCACATTGCCGACTCTTTGACCAAGCGAGAGACGTTCGCGCCCGGTATTGATCTGTCGCTTTAACTCGACGGTCTCCTTCGTGTCGATGGCATAGGCATCCGCGTGGAAGACGACGCGCACCGCGTCGGCACCATGGTGGAAAAGCGGGACGTCCACTTGGATGCGCTCGCCGGGCGCGACATGTCCGGGATTCGCGGAGTGCACGTTGGTGTTTTCCTGGCCCACGTTGTTTTCAAGGTTGATGTCCAGGGGGTGGCTCAAGTGTGCCTGCAAACAATAATGGCGCTCCTCACCCGCTGGCACTGGCGGCGTATGCCAAGTGAATTGGGCGATGGCGGAACCCATTCCAGCGATGTTCACGAAGCGCACAACTTCCTGGCCGTTGGCGTTGATCTGCACAGGTAGAAGATCGGGCGAGTTAAAACTCCAAGGTCTATAGAGGAGCCGCACCTTCACACCGAGCGCGAGGTCGGTCGATGCATTGTGCGCCTGCACGCTCACGATGTAATCAGTGTCCGCCTCCAAATGATAGGAATCCGGTTCGATCACATTGGGCATGGCAGCTTTTGCCATCCAAATGTCAGGATTATTCCAGGTAACCGGAACACCCTGGGAGGCAAGATAGGTTTGGCTGTAGATGGACGGGTCCGGTCGGCGCATGACCGGTTCCGGGAATGGCGGATTACACGGGTCTCTCTCCTCCTCGTCCGCCTTGAAGTTGCGTGTTCTGAGGAATTTCAAAAGCTTTTCCCAAAAGCGAAGCAGCAAACTGGGTATGACGACGATCAGCAGGAGCAGCAGACCGACAAGGCCGAGAAGAGCACCTAACGGCCCTTTCACCAGCAATGTGTGCAGGATCTTCAGAAAATTTTGCATGGCTGAACTGTCCAGGAGGGAGCACCTGACTTCAGCCCACGAAATCCCAAGCCGGACTCTATCAACTCGCCGGGATTCGGGTCAATATCTTTTGTCGGCGAGTTGCTGATTTCTCATCGCAACTCGGCAATCGGAACGCGCGCGATTCGATCCTGGCGTCTCAGGGAACGATAACGGCGGATTCGAGCGCCGAGACAGGCGGAGGAGTTGACGCTGGAGTTGGCGAAGCAAACTCAGATTCGCCGAGCAGTTCGACTAGACTTGAATCCACTTCCACTACCTGCGTAACAGGTTCAACGGGCAGTGATGTGCCTTGCCGCCGGTAATCAGCGACAAGCATCGGCGGCTGCTTTTTCACCGCCAGCGCCCGATAATTTTCAATCCCGACGCTGATCGCCTGAGCGAGTTTCCCGCGCCAATCTTTCTTCGCAATCAGCCGGCTTTCGCCACGCTCCGTCAGGAACCCTCCTTCAACCAGCACAGCCGGGACTTCCGTCAGGCGCAACACAGCGAATCGCGCCCGCTTAATTCCACGGTCAAACTCGGGGATATGCCCGAGCAGCGAATGATAGATACAGGTCGAGAGCGCCATACTCTTGGCGTCTACCTTGCTCCCCGCCTGCACGCTGGCTGAACTGGAAGTCACCCAGTTGTCGGACGTTGATGGCGCGCCGCGCGGCGTAAATGAAAAAATCTCGAACCCGGTCGCGCTCGGATCGCGATCGGTCGCGTTGAAGTGAATGCTGACGAAAATCGAATCGCGCGCGGCGTTGGCAATCCGGGCGCGAACTTCCAACGGCACAAAGTAATCGCCTTCGCGAGTCATGATCACGCGCAAGCCCTTCGCCTGCAAAAGCGGGCGCAACTGCCGCGCCACGTCCAGCGCAAAATTCTTTTCGGAGCCGTAACGACAGAGCGCTCCCTTATCGTGGCCGCCGTGCCCGGGATCCAGAACTACCGTTCGCACTTTACCCGCGTTTGCAACGCGGTGCGGACGCACCAGCGG
>DASQUN010000168.1:0-3695 GCA_035641275.1 Candidatus Udaeobacter sp.
CCCGACCCCTTTTTCTCTTCAAATCTTTTCGACTGATTGAGCAGACCAAAAACGAAAGTGGCAAGATTCAAGACCTGACCACAACCGCTGCCCGTACAGGACCGATCCCAAAGCCTTGAACCTGATGACGGTTCAGCCAGAGGCTGATCAGCCCTCGGCCGAGACTGATTGAAAACAGGGGCGCGTCAATCAGGGATCACACATTCCGCGAGGGTTTAAAAAAGGGAACAAGAAAAATTCTCACAGAGAAAAGTTTCTTGGCCCCTCGAAACCCACTGCAGAGAGCGGCGATGGGATTCCTACTTATAAGTCTCCGTTTTTTGGTCTGCTAACGATTGGAACGACTGGAACTGAGCGTAGCGGTGGAACATTTGGAACGTGTTCCGCTTCAACGCCTCTTGACCTGCCTGCTAATGGGCGACCCGGGATGGCGCGGAGCGCCGCGAGGAGTGACCCTTATCTTTATGCTTATCTTATATGCTTTGGAACGGAGTGCTAGACCTCGAAGCCGTAGAGCTTGGCGACATTGTCATGGCAGATCATCCGCTTGTCGGTCTCGGGACCGCCCGCGAAGTCACGGTCGATAAACTCGGCTGACTTCGGCCAG
The DNA here is from genome assembly GCA_035641275.1 of Candidatus Udaeobacter sp. Taxonomy (GTDB): domain Bacteria; phylum Desulfobacterota; class Binatia; order UBA9968; family UBA9968; genus DASQUN01. The sequence continues at coordinate 608 of DASQUN010000168.1, forward strand.
GTCGAAGCGGCGTGCGGATAGTCGGAGGACCACATGATTCGGTCGACGCCGATGTCGTTGCGATACCTCACCCCAAGCTCGTCGCGGATGTAGGTCACGTAGCACTGGCGTTGGAAGTATTCGGTCGGCTTCATGCTCAGCTTGGTGTCGTATCCACCGCGCCGGCTCGGGCCGACGCCGACCATCTTGTTGATACGGTCCAGCCACCACGGCGTCCAGGCAATGCCATACTCCGCGGAGATCACGTTGAGCTTGGGGAACCGCTCGAGCACGCCTGAGGCGATGATAACTCCGAGCGAGCGCTGCACCTCCTGCGCGGCGATGACGGGGCGGAGCGGGCGGAGGTTGCGCTCGAACTCGTACTTCGGCCGGTCCATGCCGGTGGGCGGATGGAGGCTGACGGGCACTCCGAGCTCCTGGGCCTTAGCCCAAAACACGTCGTACATATCCAACCAGTAGGGCTGATTCTCGGGAGGCGTCACCCAGACCATGGCGCCGCTCAGACCCATCGTGACGCTGCGTTCCAGTTCCCGGGCGCCGAGCCTCGGATCGTAGAGCGAGATGAGAGCAATCCCCTTCAGTTGCTTGGGGGCGTAGGAGCAGTACTCCGCCAACCAATCGTTGTACACGCGGAAGCACTCGCGCTGCAGCTCCGGGTCCAGCAACCAGAACAGACGGAAGCCCAGCGTGGTGTAGAGCACCTCGGCAACGACGCCGTCGGCGGCCATGTCCTTCAGTCGTTCGGCCGGGTCCCAGCCCCCGGGCCGAGCATCGGCGTAGCCACCGTACTTGATGAAAGCGTGTTTCTCTTCGTCCGTTCGTATCTGACCGCCCGCTATGCCGACTGCAAGGTCATGTGGCTTATAGCCCTCGTAGACCCACCAGGCCCCCGGCTGGCCGGCATTGTCGAACTCTACGTGCGGGGCGCGGTCGCGAAACTTCTTGTCTAACCGCGTGGTCCAAAGGTCGAGCGGCTCACTCATGTGGCCATCAGCAGAGATGAACCAGGGTGTTTGGCTGGTCATGTGTCCGTCCCGGGTATCTGTTGGGCCAATCTTAGCCCATCCACCATGCGTCGCGTATGCATTGCAACGAGGGTATGGCCGGACACGAGCATGGCGCACAGCAGGCGTTACAAAGTGCCGTTGGCTCGCGTGCGTTACGGTTCTTGCCCACGAGAGCGGCTGGAGAGGCCGCTCGCATCAAACTAGGTCCGGCAAAGGAGGCGCCCATGACTGGAAATCTTGGGCACCTGTCATCGTCAGCGACCGCGCCCGCTCTTGTCGGAGTTCTACAGACTGCACGTGTAGGAATTTTTAACCAACTTTTCTGTGGCCCGAGCTATATCGCCGCACCGCGAGAGTTGTCAATCATTTTTTGCTTGATGAAAAACCCAGTTTGACCGAGTGCCTCCGCCGGAGAGCCGTCAGAAGGCGCAAAATTTTCGATCTAAAAATTTCGCTTCAAACAATAGACGAATTCGCCTCGTCGGGCTCTGATAAGTGAAAAACTCTGCCGTCGGACGGGATTGTACGACGCTGCGATTTAATTTCGCAGGAATGAGTTGTAGGAGAACTCAATACAAGCCTACGCCTAAAAAACCTAGAATTAGGTGTGCGCCAGACGGATCTCCAAAATAGTCTTATCCGGGAGTGATTGCCCCATGTCGACACCGTGAATTCCGTCGTCGGTATGGGCCGATAGAGGACGGATATCGATCATCGTGTTTCTCATTGCGGCCGGACCTGCAAAGGGGTCGCCACCTAACGCTTGCGCTTTCGCTGCCGGCGAATGAAATCAAGAACGATATTGTTGAAGAGCTTTGGATGCTCCCAATAAATCGAATGGCCGCATTCGGCGACGGTAACGAGTTCGCTCCGGCGGATGCACTTCGCCACCATCCGCATGATCGAAGGCGGCGTTGAAGAATCCGCATCGCCGGTAACCAGCAGCGTTGGGACTTTGATCTTGGTCAGGGTTTGCGCCGTAATAAGGAAGTTGTTCGCTTGGTGGCGGCCCTGGCGCTTGGTGGCGTGGTCGGCCAGCTTGTCCCAGGCTTTAAGGCCCCTCGGGTTGGCCGCAATATACGAGCAACTGAATTCCCGATACCAGCGCGGCATCTGGTTCCATTGTTTAGGCCGGATCGACTGGGCGCTTTTCCAAATATTACCCTTGCGGATACCGGCATAGTTACTGGTGATCGCCAAGCTTAGAATCCTTTTGGGATAGGAAAGCGCAAAATCCGCAGCAATGCTACCGCCAGCGGCGGTGCTGACGATATGGGCCTTTTCGATGGCCAACGCGTCGAGCAGGCCGTTGAGGTCATCGGCGGCCGAGTGCTTGTCGCCTTTGCGCAAGTTGTCGGACTTGTAGTAGCCGCGCCGGGCATAACAGATCACCCGATAGCCGGCCTTGGCAAAGACCGGTTGCTGGTAAGCCCAAACCTTGGGATCACCGGTCGCGGCCGGATGTAGAAAGACCACAGCCTCGCCCTCGCCGCCGGTGTCGGCGTAGAAAATTTTCCTGCCCGGCAGCTTGGCCAGGGCACGTTTGGCCGGCACCTGCTTGGGCAGGGGTATGGGATTCATTGGATTGGCGGCATTATTGCGCACAAAGCGTTCGCTCATCGGATACTCCCGAGTTTCATTGCGAGATTCATGTTCTGTGGTAGGGTGCGGCTGGCGATCAGCCGATGCGGCAACTATGGCGATACCGCGTTTCGAGTCCGGAATCGACTTGGTTTACAGAGCCATCAACCACTTGCGGTTGCGTAACATAGCGCCAAAATCACATTATGTATAGGAAATTTAAACCACCTTTTTTTCTGGCCCGAGCAATATCGCCGGACCGGGGAGTTGTCAATTTTCGTAGCGCGCAGGAAGTCGTCGCCGCGGACGTGGCGAAGCACACCGCGGACATGCCGCTCGACATCGAAACCCTTGCCGGTATCCGTCCGGTGCTGGATTTACTGGCGAAACGCTCATGAGCCTCGTCGTACTGAGTACCATCTCCTGCAAGGAAGCGCTGATCGAGCTCGTGCCCGAGTACGAGCACGGGAGCGGCCGCAAGCTCGACGTCACGTACGCCG
>DASQUN010000169.1:0-4060 GCA_035641275.1 Candidatus Udaeobacter sp.
TTTGACCATGCGATGATGTTGCAAGCGGCGTTGAAAGATAATCGTAAGGCGGAGTTTTGGTTTCATGAGAATTTCTTCCATGGCCAGCTTGCGACCGATTACCAAAAAAGAATCGGTGATTTTTTTGAAGCCAACTTGTGAATTGTCTTGCGCTAAACCACTTATCTCAGTTGCCAGTGAATTTCGGTGGAAAATCTTCAGGTCAGCATCTCATCGCTCGATGCCAACGCGACATTCGGAATTACGTGACACATGGACGACAAAACTTGGCGAGGACTCAAGCTTGTAATAGTTTTCGAGGCGGCAGTATCGCGCTTCTAGTCTGCACGGGTAATTTGCGACGGGTCGAGAACGACGATCTGAGCTACACCTCGGGACATAGTGATGGTGCCGGTCACACAAATTTTTCTACCGCTATAATTGACTTCTGGCGGCTTAGAAAATTTATCCCGGTTCACACCCCAAATTACAGCCGTAAATTTTTGATCCGGATATCCGCGGTCTAGATTTAAGTAAGTCGGATGGCCTTTGTTATCCCGAGCATAGTTGGTACTGGCAACCTGTCCACACACCGTGGCCTTCTTACCGGCATGCTTTGCGGCTTCATATGAATTGATCCGGTCTTGAGCCGGAACCGAGCCGACGATAAAAAGTATGGCCAATAAAAATCCGAGGGGAATCTTTCTCATTTTCAAGGCTTCCTTCCTGCGGTGATGGCCGCTGCCGTCATGACCCAGCACCAAAACTAGGACCCGCCCCAATGTCACTGAATGGGCTTCATGGCGACGCGTGCCGCTAGGGTTTGCGCAGCTGCAAATTATGAGACTGAACTTTCCTGTTTAAAATTTAGGTCGAAAGAACAGCCGAAATTCATGGATCGTAAAATAAGTCAAACAGAAGAGGGGAGTCAAGGTCGAAGTTCGGAGCGCCCCATCGGACGTGCTTTCGGTTACGGTTGCGTCGCAGTCTGCAGAGACGTGATGTCTTCTTCCACGATTTCGGCATGCGGCCAAGGCTGGCCCAGATTAAGAAACTGCAGTTTGAGGAGTCGAATCATCTCTGTTTTAGAGCCGAAGCTACCACCCTTAAATACTCCCTGATGGCAGTGATAATCTTTCCGCTCCCGATCCTGATGGCAGCCGTAGGAATCAAGTGGGCCCTCGTGCGGATAGGCGGCAGGCGCGACGACCAATAAGATAAAAAGGGTTATCGTCAAACCGAGCAAAACTCTAATCATCTTCATTAGCAAACTCCTTGTTGATCAGAGAGTATACGGCATCTATGGTAGCGTTCGTAGGGTTTTCGCCGTTTCGAGTCTGAGTTACGATTTCCACCAAAACAGAAAGGATGGAAACTTCCTTCAACTGCCCTGAAACTCTCTGCAGCGAGGATCCCGAGTTTCGCCGTCACACAATGCTCGGAGGGCTAGAGCTTCGGCCTCTCGTTGTCTTTACGGATTATTGTGGTTTAGAACTGCCAAGCATGGTCATGATAGGTTGATAACCTGCTGTGGTAGATGATTCTCGACCCATCTCCGAGATCCGTCGTGAGTATGGTGCGGAGTTGTCAGAAACGGCACCGAGGCGGGGGACTGACATTCAAGCGCAAGTGGCAGCGCGTAAACTACGCGCGGGGCCTGACGTGCAAGCCGTCAGGCCCTATTGTCTCTCGAGAGCGGGCGAGAAGCCGCGAACGTTAAAAGATCGCTCGAACCAACCCGCCTACGGCACGAAACGGTAGAGCGATAATCTCGCCCAGGACGTTGAAAGTGCCGCTGATCACGCCGGTATCATCGCTGGTTGAGGACTCAGTAGCGGTCGTGTGTCGCTCCACAACTACGGGTTCTCCTGTGTAGCGGTCCTCGTAGTGAACGGTGTCAACCCTGCGATGGGTTGAGCAGGCGACGGCCAAATTCGCTATCAACACTAGACTACACACTAAACGTAGAACTCTAGGCATGGGCGTTCCTCCTTTTTGTGGAAACCATCATTAACCCGAGATGCCAAACCCATGCCATCGTCCTACAAGTGTTAACAGGATGACCGGAACTCCGCGATCACGATAGTGGAAATCGGCTCATTAGGAGATAAAAAGAGATCATTTGGCGATTCTGTTGAGTGCAAAAACGGGACAGGTGTTCGATTTTTTGGACCGTTACCTTTGACCTGCAATATTCGTTGATATTGGGAAAGCGCCCATCAAGCCCGGCAGAAACAGCAGAGGCACGCGCTGCCATGGGCGACAAGAGTCTACGGTATGCTGTTGCCGTCGCTATTGTAGACTTCTACGGTCCCGAATTTTTCCAGTATCGGTCTGATCTTGCGACCATCGCCGACTGCGACAATCTGCATCGCTTCCGGATTCAGATACCTACGTGCCACCCGCTGTATATCGTGCGCGCTAACGTTGGCGACCCTCGCGGGGTAACCGTCCCAATAGTCCTCCGGCAAGGCGTACTGCTTGCGTGTGACCGCAAAGCCGAGCACTGAGCTTGGTTGCTCGAGAGCGAGAGCGAAGCGTGCAATCACTGAACGCTTGGTTGCCGCCAATTCCGCTTCGCTCACGTGGGTATCTCGGATGCGCCGGATCTCGTTTAAAAGCTCAGCGAGAGCGCCCTCGGTTACTTCGGTGCGAACATCGGCGCCAGCGCTCCACGGTCCCGGATATTCGACCGCTGTAAGACCGCTGTAGGCCCCATAGGTGTAGCCCTTCTCTTCGCGCAAGTTCAAAAAGAGACGGGAGGCAGCACCGCCGCCCAACAGATGATTCATGACAACCATCGCGACGAAGTCTTCGCTCCGGCGGTCAATAGCGATGTTACCCACCGTCAATGTGGTCTGCACCGAGCTTGGCCGGTCGACGAGATAAACCTTCCGAGCCGAAGCCGGCGCCGGGTTCGCAGGCATCTTCAGATTTCCGGGCGCACTCGTTTGCCAGCTCGCTAACCACTTTTCCAATTTGGGAAGCAACTCAGAAGGGTAGACATCGCCAGCAACGGCTAATATTGAATGCCGCGGCGAATACCGCTGCCGGTGCCACTGCATCAGCACGTCCGGAGTCCATGCATTGATGGACTCAAGCGTAGCGCTCACCGCGGCCGCCGGATGACTGCCAAACACGGCCCGGTTGAATCTCTCGCCAGCGAGAAACCGCGACGTTGTTCGTTGCTGCCGCAATTGAACTTTCGCTCTCTCCTTGAATTGGTTCAACTCCGCAGGGGGAAAGCTGGGATGCAACAGAATATCCAGAGCTACGGCAAACCAGGCATCAAAATTCTCGCTCAGGCCGGAGGCAGTGAAGACCGTTTCGGTCGAACCGAAACTCGACCCGGCTCCCACCGACGCGCCAAGGCGATCGAGTTCCTCGGCGATTTGCCTGCTGGTTCGCTTGTGCGTGCCTTCGCGAAGCATATGAGCGGCGGTAGACGCCAGGCCGGACAAGTGGTCGGATTCAAAAAGAGCCCCAGCGCCTCGAATGTGAAACTGTGCAAGGACATTCGGTAGACGGTGGTCCTCCAGGATCAACACTGTCAGTCCGTTCGCCAGTTTATTCTCGACTGGTTTGGGCAGATGGACGCGAAGAGTTTCAGTGGAGACGGGCGCTTTGTTCTTCCGCTCGACCTTACTCGGAGGAACAATCGAAGAGTCCTGGCCGGAAACTAGCGACGATGTGACGATCAAAGCCGCCGTGGCAAATGTGAGGAGAGGGTTTTGAAAGACCGAAGGAAGAAAACGGAAGGAGGGAACTCGGCTTCCGAAGCCTCGCTTTTTGCATGTTTGATCGCTCATAATTCAGCCATCATGGAGCGGCCTTTGACTTCGGGACGGTTGTAACCACCGTCCTGTTGGCTGGTCTCAAGTAATGCTCGGCAACTCGCCGAAGGTCGGTCCTTGTCACTTGCCTGATTTTGTTGAGGACCGTGTTAATAAGTTCCGGCTCGTTGTAGTAGACGGCATGTTGACTAAGGGAGTTCGCGCGAGAGCGTGTACTGTAAAGAGCCTGCGCTTGTTGTAGCCGTAGCTTCATTTGAACCTTCTCCAGTTCCCAATCGGCCACCGTT
>DASQUN010000170.1:0-8364 GCA_035641275.1 Candidatus Udaeobacter sp.
AAGCTCCGAGCCGGTGCCTACTCATTGACGACTTTTCGTTCCACATTAACTTGACAAGTCTGGAATCGGTGTGAGCGTACCGGCAATGAAATGTATCTAAAAAAGAGAAAAGAGGAGACGCATCATGGCAGAAGACGTTCAAGTAAAAAGAGAAATTGTCATCGAAGCCGATGCTCAGATTCTTGAGAAAATGCGCAAAGAGGGGCACGCGCGCGGCTTCACCGTGTATTGTGACGAAGCAAGGGGAGGTGACAACTCCGCACCGTCGCCACTTGCCTATTTCGCCCTGTCGCTTGGCTTCTGACTGCTCACGCAAATTTCCCGGTACGGGGAAATGATGAAGACGCATATCACGAAGGCTAAAGTGTTTGTGAAAGCTCGTTTCAAAAGCGAAGGTTCGGTATTGCGCGAAACCGTGCAAGCCTCCGGGCTGGGTTTTGAGACCCAGCTCGATCTGGAATCCTCCGAGCCGGCGGAAAGAGTCGCGGCAGTCGTGAGAAATGCGGAGAATGGCTGTTTTGTACTCCAAAGCATTCTCAATCCAGTGCCTGTGGAACGCAGGTTCACATTGAACGGTGCTGGTGCTGGTTTTAACCCAAAGACGGTCGTGGATCGTTAACAGCAGGAGGGAACAATGGCCCGCAGGGTCTTTATCATGCCCTTGTTCCTGTTCATTCTGGTCTGGAGCGCCGCCGGTCAAGAGCCGTATCCTATCCGCGCACACTGCTGCGGCGCAAAGCCGGACGGCCACACGGAAATGAAGTCTGTCCGATTATCCAACGTGGCGGAACGTAGCATCCCAATCAACAGTCCTGAAAACGCAAGCAATACGCTAGATCTGATTTGCCGAACCGTGAGAGTTTCACTCATTTAGGCTCCTTTCTCCGCGCGCATGCCAATGCGCGGCATACCGTTGCGTATCTAGCCTCAGAGAATGAAGCAAAAGAACCCATACGATGAAAGAAAAAGCGCGCCACGGCCCCCAGGTGAGGAAACGCCGGCCGGAGGTGACAAGAGGGAGAGGAATGACTGTGGTCCAGCTGAGCTTTTTTAGCCTTTGACTGAAATCCAAATCCTCCATGAACAATTCGCGATAACCGCCCAGCGAGCGAAAAACGTTGGCGCGTACGAAGATCCTTTGGTCGCCATAATAGTTACGCGTAAAAAAATAGCGCCTCCGGTTGATCCAACTGATGAATCTCAGGCTCCACAGGCGTTCCTCGAAACGATGCTCAAAAGCGCCTCCGCCGACCCTTGGATTCTGCAAAGCCGCTTCGATCTCGACTAAGGCGTCCACCGGTGGGAACGAGTCCGCATGTAAAAAGAAAAAAACATCGCCAGACGCTACGGACGCGCCGGCATTTAGTAAGGCCGCACGTGTCGATTGGCCGGGCCATATGACTTTGGCGCGACCGGCAACGGCATTTTCGGTTTCTTCCCTTTTCCCTGACGCGGCGACGATAATTTCTGTTGTTTCAATCGAGCGCAAATGCTCCAGATGATCCATCGTCAAGCACAGAGCTTGAGCATCATTTCGCACGGGGATCACAATGGAGATAAGCGGATTCATGCCACGTCGCTCAAACTAGCAGCTTCTGGGTTTTCCCCTGGGGCGAGCTGTCGCAACGCCAGGCGCGCTAAAGGCGCTCGCAAACATGGCAGAAGAGAGCGATTTATCCATTGAGAAAATCATGGCCCGTTTTTGAATTGCGCACTAATATCGGGGAATTGACCGATGAATTCAAAAAATTCCTGCCCAGGTGTGATGTCGGCGCGCAGTGGATAGATGCGCGGGTCGAGTTGCAGTCCCACGCTGCACAATGGATTCGTCGCATGGGAGTGATTATTGAACGTAGGTCGACGGATCGCCGCAGCCGTAGTCCTTTTCAATAATTTCAGCAGGGACAACTTTCAGCAGGGTCTTATCGTAATTGACCGGCAAACAAAGGCCGGGGTCAACATCCTTTGCCGCGTTTGCCGTAACGCTCCAATACCGCGGCTTCACGGGCTTGGAGTTGAGCCAACTTTGCCCGCTAATTTCTGGTCCGGGCTTTCCCACTTCCGCGCCGGCGAACACACCAGCAAAACCGAATGAAAGAACAATCAAAACACATAGTAGTAAAGCGTATTTTTTGGTCTTACCCATGATGAACCTCGGCCGGACTCCGGCTGCTGCGCGCAGACTCTCGACTCCTAACCCGTCTAACGTTTTTGTCTGGGCGAAAGTTCCAGGCCAGGCTGCAGCCCGTTGCGGCGGCGATAGTCGGGAACCCGGGAACGGCGTAAAACGTTATGTTGCTTAGACAGAAGCGGCGCAATTCGTTAAGATCCGCCCGTGGCTATAGAGCGAAAAGTAAGGAGCGCCGGGCACGATGCTGTCGCAAATGAGGCCATGACTCACCTCGATCACCTGTTTCGGGTAGCATTTCATCTGGCGAAAGATCCGGCCGACGCCGAGGATCTGGTTCAAGAGACTTTTGTTCGCGCTCTTGCCGCCCGCGAGCAGTTCGATCCCGGAACCAATATGAAAGCGTGGTTGACCAAGATCCTGCACAATTTTTTCTTTGATCATTACCGCCAGAAGAAACGTTGGCTCTCGGCAGACGAGGAGCCGCGCAGCAAGTCTGAATCTTGGCAGCGCCTGCCGGATTTGAATCCGGGGCCGGAAACTCACGTATTGCGCAAGGAACTCGACGAACAAGTCACCCAGGCGTTGAGGAAAATCCCCGAAGAGTTTCGCGCGCCGATCGTTCTCGTCGACATGGGTGATTTCTCGTACGAGGAAGTTGCCGCGATACTTTCGTGTCCCATCGGGACAATTCGCTCGCGCCTTTCCCGCGGCAGGAAACTGATGCAGCAATACCTTAAGGCCTACGTCGGCAGCGAATCAAGGAAAGTCGCGGAAAAATGACCTGCGAAGAAGCAAAGGAGCTCATCACGGCGTTGGTCGATCAAGAGCTACTCGATGCTGAGCGGGATGTGCTGGAACCTCATCTTCAGGAATGCCCGAGTTGCCGGCTTGAGGTCGAGCACGAACGGCTCGTTAAGCAAACGCTTCGCGAACGCGCAGAGCGCATGCAAGCGCCCGCTGAGCTGCGTGATAGAATTCTTTCCGACCGGCGCATCTTTCCTGAGAAAAGCGGGACTCGCTGGCAAGATTACCTTTGGCCGATGCCGCATCTTGCCCGTCCAGCTCTCGCCGCCGCTGTGCTTCTGGCCATCGTACTGCCGGCGTTTTTCTTCTTTCAGTCGAGTAGAGAGCCCGTCGCTGCCGCTGCCCTTGAAAGTTATGATCTCTTCCGAAAGGGTGCGCTTTCGGTGCGTCGAACGGAGAATCCCGCTGAGATCGTAGAACAATTGACCCGCGCGGTAGGCGAGCACTTCCATCCCATGGGCTATGATCTCACGGCGATGCATCTTCGACCTGTAGCAGGTTTTGTCCGGGAGATTCAGGGGCGCAAGATCCTGGTCGTCATCTATCAGGGCCAAGGCGGTACCCTTTTCTGCTACACTTTTTTTGGATCCGAAGAAGATGCGCCCGGCAATGCCGCTAGATTTCATGATACGGCAAAACGGATGAACTTCTATGCGTTCTCCCGGAGCGGACTAAACGCGGTATTGCACCGTGAAGGCGAAATTATTTGCGTCCTGGCTTCCGAGATGCCTATGGAGGAACTCCTCGCGCTTGCCAGATCCAAAGCGAGGCCGAGTTGAGATCGATCTCGTCTGAGCACGCTTTCACCGCTCCATGGCTGCACCTGCCTCTTGAAAGCTGTTCTCCCGTCACTTTGAGACGGCTGTTTGAGCAAAGCCAGCAAGCGCCTTCCGTATGTTTTCCACAGCCGGGCACTGCGATACGTTATGGCGTTTTGCTAAGAATTCAGGATCGTTGTAGCCGAGCCATACCTGTCCAGATACATCCTCCCAGACGAGTGCCTTGAGTGGAAGATCGATGCCGACTGTTTGGTTGCATTCCATGAATGGAGTGCCACCCTGCGGATTACCAAAGATCAACAACTCGGTTGAGCGCAGTTTCATCCCTAGTTTTGCCGCTCCCGCCGAGTGATCGATGCGCGCAAATATCGTCATGCCTTTCTGCTTAGCAACGGTTTCTAGGCGATCCATTGTGTCCTTCGAGCTATGCGGGCTTTTGACAGTAATGAGCCCGTCCGCACCGCGCGCATGAATCGAAAAGATAAACACCAGTGCAACGACGACGGTTTGGACAATCTTCTTCATAGTTACCTCAGTAAAAATTCCTATCAACGGCCCGGGCGTTTTCACCCACTAAAGAAAATCGTGACCCGATATGCCTGTGGCATCGGCCAGCCGGTCGTTGAAATTGTAAAGGCAGATCACGTAGACGATATCCAAAATGTCGCGGTCGTCGAACCCGTGGGAGCGCAAGGTTTTGATATCATCCTCGTTCGCGGTCGACGGCGCGACCGTCAGCTTCACCGCGTAATCCAACATCGCCCGCTCAGCTGGAGGTAATTGCAACTTCGTGTAGTCTTGTTTAATGCCTTCATCTAAGGGGTCGTCGTTTGATTCAGTACGGAGAGCCTCTCCGTGCGCTGTCATTCAATAACTGCAATGATTGGTTGCCGATACGACGGTCGCGATCATCTCACGCTGGCGGTGGGTGATTCGTGATTCGCCGCGCATGATGCCCACGTCGAGCGCGCGCCAGGCAGCGAGATTGTCAGGGTTGAGGCTTTGCACCTGCCTAATCATGGAAACTTTTCCTCGCGCCGCCGACGGGCCTGAGCCGGATTCATAAACTTCTTTGAGTGTGCCCGTAGCCTGAGCGGAGGGAATCGTGCGGATGTACGGCATCAGTTACTCCTTTCCAGGTTGGCGCGTTTGTTTGGGCGGGTTGGTCGATGGAGAACCGACAACGGCTTCAATAATTTCATAGCGACAGTCCGCTTTTTCCGGGATGCTCTGCAGTTGCGTGACAATATTCTCCGCCTCGTCGCGGGAATAAAAGAGCCCGACCGTGCTGACTTCACCATTGGACCTTATTTCATTGACATACAGCTTTTCCATGGAACCGCTAACTACCAGGATTTCGGCGTCTTGTAGCCGACCTGCTTTCGCTCCTTCATGAAACCTTTGTAAGTTTCCGGATGGGACTTCACAATATAAGGGCAGACGTCAACACATAGATGGCAGTATTCATCGCGCAGGCGCGAATAGGGATAGCACTTTTCGAGATCGATGAGCCAGCGTTTGATGCCGTGCGTCATGACATGCTCTTTTGGAATGGCGTCTCCAGGACAGTTGAGCTGGCAAACATTGCAGTTCATGCAAAAGTCTTGGACGCCGAACTCGCGAGGCTTATCCTCAGTAAGTGGCAGGTCCGTCGTGACGAAGCCGGGACGAAAGCTAGCGCCGTATTTTTCGTTGATCAAACTGCCGTGACGCCCAAGTTCGCCGAAGCCAACCTGGTAAAAAATGGGAATCGCCTGAACGGCGCTTGCGCCATTGTGATGCGCCAACGCCGGATAGCCAAGATCGCGAACATAAGCGGCGAGATCTGTCGCAATCTCCGTGCATTTGGCATAGACCCGCATCGCTTCTTCTTCCACGGCGTTGGCGCCGTGGAGTACTGTTTCGTAATCTTCCGCCACGCAAGCCACGATCACAAATTCATGGGGCACATCCTCGCCCAGATCGATCATATGCGGTTGCAGCCGGCAGACCCCGACCATATTTGCGCCCAGTTCCGTCGCCTTCGCTTTGATCTGTTTCGTCATCTCTACCGGATCGGTGACTTTAACCCTCCGTGGGTTAACCGGACCGTCGCGAAATTTTGCCAGCTTCACCCAGCTGTCCCGGTACGCTTGGATCTTGGGAGTAGCCGCCGTGTAGTGCCGCGCCGTTTCCATCCCCAGCGCATGGACCATCGAGGCCAATACCGGATCGGCCATGCCTTGCTCGCGTCTCGGTGTTGTTCCGCGCATTGATATTCCCCCTGTAATCTATGCAGCCGTCTCGTTCGCTCGAACTTATTTCTCTGTCCAGGACTCGTCGTAATATTCGTGCGGGTTGAAATCAAGAAGCAATCCCTTGCGCTGCTTTGAAAGTTTGTCGTAGATCAACCCGCCGATGGCGGCGGCTCCTATTCCCCAAAAAGCGCAATTTTTGAAATAGGTGATTTGGGACGCATCGGTCCGCCCGTTTTTTTCACCGCGGATGACCTGACCGGCGTCGACGATCTTGCGCGCGATGCTCGGACGATCGAGCGACGCCTCCCAAAACACCGCGGTCTTGTCTAACTCTTCTTGTCCCCAAACATTGGTCATTAAAATGTCGGCGCGCTCTAAAGTACGGTCGTCTATCTCACGGCGCATTTGGTCGATATAGCCTCTTTTTTTCAAGCCGATATTGCTCGAGACGATCGAGGTGACATGCTGGCCGGGAACCAACCAATTACCGTCAAAGACAGGAACGTTCGAATTGGTCGCGCACACAATCACGTCGGCACCGTCGACGACCGCTGCGGCGGAGTCAGCGGCGCTGACCTCAATGCCTAATACCGCGCTCATTTCCGCCGCGAATTTTTCTCGGTTCTCGGGAGTCGGGCTGAAGACGCGCACCGTATTGATCGATTTCCTAATACAGGTGAGCGCGAGGAGGTGTAGTCTGGCCTGGTCCCCGGCGCCGAAAACGCCTGCGACCCGGCAGTTTTTGCGCGCAAGCAGATCGGTCCCGACCATCGAGGCGCAGGCGGTCGGCATCGCGACGACACTGTTCGCGCCTGGCAGCTCCTTGGGATGCATTTCGCCCACGAGAATCAGCTTCAGGGCCGCTGTGTCACTGTCGTAAAGGACAAGAACCGGCCGGCCCCGGCGAGGATACTTTTGCTTGTCGCCAAAAATTCGCACCAGCTCGGCGTGCGCCATGATTCCCGTCGTTCGAAAAGCCGGCGCTCCGCCTTGATGGAGCGTTATTCTGACGTTCTTCGGCGTGTGCGTGCGACGCCGAAGCTCGGCAACCAGAGGATCTTTCGCCCAGTTGCGAAAAGCTTCGAGCATCGCATCCACCGCCTCCGACATTTTGAGGATCCCGCGATGATCATCCGGTTTTGCTAAGATGGCTACGGGCACCGCCATTGATTCTCCTTAAGTTATTGGTCGGGCAGCTCGACGGTGACATCGCCCAAAATCCTGGCAACGCACCCCAACCTCTCGTCGGGCCCTGCGTTCATCATCTCGAGCGTCAACTCCTCGTTCTCTGTTTTTTCGCTCAGATGTTCTTTGCCGGACAGGATTTTTACCCGGTCAGTGCCGCAGATCGCTTCTGTGCAGTCGTGGCGCAGCTGCATACCATTCTGGATGGCCGATACGAGTATCGTGGTTTCCACCGGGACTTCGAAGGACTGTCCGGCGGGCATAAAAGTCACTTTCGGCATAGTTTACGCTGCCATGCTTTTGATGCGCTCGATCGCTTCATTGATCATCCAGTCCGGCGTTTCATTGGCGCCAATGATGCCGACTTTCTCCTTCCCTCTAAGCCAGTCGAGTTTCAGATCGTCCACTTTTTCAATTTTGTGCGCGTGCGGATTGAAAGCGCGGGCGACCTCAAGCATCCGGGTCGTCATTCCTTCGGTCCAGCCGAAGATGATAATCGCATCGACTTGCTGGGCGAGTTTCTCGACTTCCGGAAGACGCTGCAGCGAGTCAATGCAGGCCGTGTTTCTAATCTGGACATTGGCAAAACGCTCGAGTATGCGCGCCATAATCTTCTTGTAGGTTTCTAGCCAGAAGGTTGTCTGCACGATGACACCGATAGACTCGAAACGAGTGAGACGAATCGCCTCGACATCTTCTTCCCGCTCGACGATAAAAACTTCTTTTCCCTTTTCCCGCGCAATCCCTTGAAGCCTTGGAATTCCGTGATGTGTCCGGCTGCTCAGAACGACAAGGTGACACCCGGACTCGAGCAGCTGAATCTCGGCTTCTTCCTGCTGCGTCACAAATGGACAGGTAGCGTCCGCGAGCAAAGTAAGTCCCTTTTGACGTGCGGTTTCCCTGACTTCAGGCGGAGCGCCGCGCACGCCGTAAATCAGCTTTTCGCTCGCGTCTATCGATTCCATATCGCTCGTCGAGCGAATGCCCTGTTCTCCCAAGCCCTCTTTCTTGAAGGCAATAAAATCTAGATCTGGTCTGAGTGACCAAACCGCCAGATGATCACCGTACCTTGCGACCATTTTTTGATGGATGACACCAGCGCGGTGAACGCCGACGCACAACCCGCTCGGTGGAATTCCTTTGATGTTGCTTAAATTGCCTTTGAGGATCTGCATGAAAGTTCCTCCTCGTCGAATTACCAGCCCCGATAAAGAGTTTTTAGCTCGAA
>DASQUN010000171.1:0-3736 GCA_035641275.1 Candidatus Udaeobacter sp.
CGCAGCGGTTAAGGGAGCGCCGGTCAAAGCCATCATGTACCAAACCGAAAAACCCACTTGGTATTTGATCGTGCACCCCAGCATCACTCGGGTTTCGGAACTCAAGGGAAAAAAAATCGGCGTCACGCTGATTGGCGATAGCGAGGACCGTTTCACGACCATGTTTGTCGAACGGGGAGGTCTGTCCGCCAAAGAAGTGACAAAAATAACCCTGGGGACGAGCCCCGGTGACAAGCTCCTGGCGGTCAAGAGCGGCGCCGTGTCCGCCGTCGTTCTGGATCCGGCGGCAACCGTGGTGGCGGAAAGAGAAGGATTACGGAGCTTGGCGTATCTAGGAGATGTGTTCCCCTTGCCCTTTCAAGGATATGTGACGACCCATCAAAAGCTTGCGGAAAACCCCGCGCAGGTTAAAAGATGGCTTAGGGCTATGCTTAGGTCGCTGATGTTCTTGCGCGAGCGTCCTGAAGAGGCTGCCGAAATCGCGACGAAAAAACTTCGGCTCAGAAATATCACCCGCCCGATGTTGATCGACGCAATCAAGAGCTACGTTCGCGCGTTTCCTCAAGGGGTGCCCGGATCCGCTTCTGCGGAGGGCGTTAAGAATATCCTTGAGTACGAAATAAGAGTTCCCATGAAAATAGAAAAACCGCTTTCCGCAGAGACGTTAATAGATCTCAGATGGGTGGAAGAGGCAGGAAAGAGCTACAGGTCAGGGCGGTGAATAAATGATTTCTTATCGGAGGGGATATGTCCGAAGAAACACCAGAGCAGAAATTGGCTCGGCTCGAGGCCGAGAACAAAGCGCTACGGGAACAGATGGACCAACGAAGATCGGGTCAATTGCGTTTGAAGGTCAGCGAAAAGGGGGGCGTCTCGGTCTATGGGCTCGGCAGATTTCCCGTGACTCTTTATAAGGAACAGTGGGTCCGGCTGCTCGACTATGCCGACGAGATCAAATCATTCCTCAAGGAGAACGATCAGCTGTTGAAGGCGAAAGAATAGGCCGGCCGCTCCGCCGCGCCGCTTCGAAGTCAAGAATGCGCTTTTGATCTCGATTATGATTCGTTGAAATGAAAGCTGTTCGGGTTCACAGGTTTGGTCCGCCGGACGTGATCTCCCTTGAAGATGTGCCCAAGCCTCAGCCCGGTTACGGAGAGGTCCTTATTCAGGTTAAGGCCGCCGGCGTCGGACCGTGGGACGCGTTGGTACGCAGCGGCAAGAGCGCCCTTCCGCAGCCGCTTCCTTTAACCTTAGGATCAGACTTCGCCGGCGTGGTTGACGCCCTCGGTCCTGCCGTGGATCACGTGAAGGTCGGCGACGAAGTTTTCGGAGTGACCAACGAGCGATGCACCGGAGCGTATGCGGAATACGCGGTTGCCAAAGCAGCCATGATCGCTGCCAAACCGAAAAGTCTCAATGACACGCATGCGGCATCTGTTCCCGTTGTGGCCGTGACCGCATGGCAGATGGTGTTCGATTTTGCGCAGCTGTCGCCGGGACATTCGGTGCTTATTCATGGCGGAGCGGGCAATGTCGGCGGCTATGCAGTACAACTGGCGAAGCGAGCAGGGGCCGTCGTGATCGCTACCGCATCCGCTAAGGATGCTTACTACGCGCGGAGTCTCGGTGCCGACGGAGTCATCGATTATCGCGCGACTCGGTTCGAAGAGCGGGTGAAGGATGTCGACGCCGTTATCGACACGGTCGGCGGAGAAACGCTCGACCGCTCTTATGGGGTTCTTAAGCGCGGCGGCATCGTTGTCTCCTCGGCAGACCCACCCTCCAAAGAAAAGGCCGACCGCTGTGGGGTCAAGGCGATGTTCTTCCTGGTGCAGGTAACCACTGAGCGATTGAGGAACATCGCCAAACTCATCGACGCCGGTGAGCTAAGAACCGAAGTGGGCGAAGTGCTGTGGCTCGACGAGGCGTGCAAGGGGCATGAGATGCTCCAAGGCGCGCCGCACAGGCGCGGCAAGATTGTCATCAAGGTAGCCGACTGATCCCGAACGAGAGGCGATCCGAAAAGCTCAAGTGAGCTCGGGCTGAATGAATCGTGCTATCGGCTTGGTTGATGGTTGTACAGACGGTCGATGAAGCCGTTTTCGTCGAGCTTGCGAACAAAGCGTGAATCGACCAGTTCTTCTACTTTCAAACTGCCAATTTTCGGATTCTGCAGCGCCATCAGCCTTTGGGCATTGCGCAGACCTTCCAGCGAAGGGTAAGGCTTGCGGCTGAGCGTAAGCAATTGATCCTGATACCCCTCCTCTGCCGCGGGCTGGTCATTCATTCTCAAGTTCTTCATCATGCTCTTGAGCACGATGGGTTTGTTGGCCGGCGCATGGATGAATGCAAGGCTTTCCGTCAATGCCGTCACGATTTTTTCCACAGTCGGAGCATGTTGGTCGAGATAGGCCCGCATCGCTCCCAAACCCAGGCCTGGAAAGACGATCTTGGCTTCGAGTAAATCTACGAGAAGTGGAAACCCTTTATTGGCAAGCCCGCGACTCAGCACCGGATCCAAAACCACGGCGTCGATTCGGCCCGCTTCCAATGCATGAGCCATGGTGACGGGATCGCCGGTCGGCAGAAAGCTTATATTATCCCGCTTTGGTTCCAATCCGAGTTGCTCCAGAGCAAGCATCGAATTCAGCCAGGTCGTGCCCACAATGCTTTGAACGCCGAATCGCTTGCCGCGCAAATCCTGCGCTTTTTTAATCTGACGACCCGCCATTAACTTCCAGCTGACCTGATTGGATATAGAGGTCAGCATTTTGACATCGGCACCCTGGGCGGCAGCGCCGAGAAAAGATACACCCGTGGTAAAGGCGACGTGAATATCGCCAGCCACCAAACTCGCGACGAGCGTGGGGCCGCCGCGAATTAAAATGGTTTGCGCTTCGAGGCCGTGCTTGCTGAAAATTCCTTGTTCCTGGGCGATCCAGAGGCTGAGTGTGCTGCTGGTGATCGACGCCGTGCCGATCTTGATTCGGGCCGGCGCGGCGGCGCTGAATACCGGGAAAGGCAGAAGCAGGACGATGAGAGTGACAGTCATGCCGGTAAAAAACGGGCGCAACCAGTGATGCCGGCAAATCGCCGGCAGCCTCAAACTAACGGGGTGAATCGTCTCCTGCATATCCGGCACCTTTTTCGACCGCACGAAATTTCCCGAACCCTATATGATGTGAGTAACCCTTGGCAAGTGGTCGGACAACGTGGCTCGAAAATCAACCTGACGACCTTGAACATCGGCGCTGTTCATTGACAATCAAGCAGCCGTCTTATAACCAAAGTGCGAATCGTGAAAAGACATAGAGGAAACCCTTCGGTTCAAGGCGTGCGAGCGCGGCATACGTTGGGACTGAACACAATGTCAGACTGTCTGAAAATTTGCCGTTCGTCCTTCGCCAGGCTCAGGATGAACGGCGAACGACTTGAACTCGCTTCATAGTAATCCGCTCGCGGTGAGCTGGTCGAACCATGAGCCGGGTTTTCGCACAGTCTGACGTCGTAGAAGACGACGGAGATTTTCATGAGCACGAGTCCGAAACCGATCAATCTTTTTGAATTTGAGGCGCTCGCCAAGGAGCGCCTGCCAAAAGAGGAATATGATTACATCGCCGGCGGCGCAACCGACGAGATCAGTGTGGATCGAAATCGCCGCGCCTACGAGTCTTGGGCTTTGCGGCCACGGGTGTTGCGCGACGTGAGCACGCTCGATCTCTCGACCACGGTCGTG